>CAYHXK010000173.1:0-5973 GCA_964360125.1 uncultured Sterolibacterium sp. | reverse complement strand
GCAGCGTTCGCGCGACGAACATGACCGGCTCGTCAATCCCAACGCGCTGTTCGGCATCGTCCAGGGCGGCATGTACGAGGATCTGCGCGACGAATCCCTGGCCGGGTTGCAGCAGATCGGCGCCGACGGTTTCGACGGCTACGCCATCGGCGGCCTGTCGGTCGGCGAACCGAAGGAGGACATGGCGCGCATCCTCGCCCATACCGCGCCGCGCCTGCCCAGCGACAAGCCGCGTTACCTGATGGGCGTCGGCACGCCGGAGGACCTGGTGTTCGCCGTCGGCCAGGGCATCGACATGTTCGACTGCGTGCTGCCGACGCGAAATGCCCGCAACGGCTGGTTGTTTACCCGTCACGGCGACATCAAGATCAAGAACGCGCAATACAAGGAGGACACGCGGCCGCTCGATGACTCCTGCGATTGCTACTGTTGCCGCAATTTCTCGCGCGCCTACCTGCACCACCTGCACCGCCTCGGCGAGATTCTCGGTGCGCGCCTGAATACCTTGCACAATCTCCACTATTACCAAGCTTTGATGCGCGAAATGCGCGAGGCCATCGCCAGCGGCAGATTCGCCGAATACATACTGCGTTTCCGCCGGGATCGCGCCGGCGGCTGATATAATGCCTCGCTTCAATTGACCTTTGGGGAGTCCAACATGCTGATTTCGAATGCCTATGCCCAAGCCGCCGGGAGTGCCGCCGGGGATCCGCTGGGTAGCCTGACCGGGATGCTGCCGATCATCCTGATGTTCGTCGTCCTGTGGTTCCTGATGATCCGTCCGCAGATGAAAAAGGCCAAGGAACAGAAAGCCATGATCGCAGCGCTCGCCAAGGGCGACGAAGTGCTGACCCAGGGCGGCATCGCCGGGCGCATCACCAAGGTCGGCGAGAATTACCTGACCCTTGAAGTTTCGATGGCGAAGGAGGTCCCCGTCGAAATCGTGGTGCAAAAAGCGGCAGTGGGCACTTTGTTGCCCAAGGGCACTTTGAAATCTCTTTGAAACATGTGAGGCGTGAAGAGTGAGGCGTGAGGCGTAAAACCCCAAGCATTTACTCCTCACGCCTCACGCCTCACTCCTCACTCCTCACTAATATATGAACCGCTATCCACTCTGGAAGAACGCGCTTGTCGTCATAGCACTGGCGCTGGGTATGCTGTACACGCTGCCGAATTTCTTCGGCGAAGCGCCGGCGGTGCAAATATCCAGCGTCAAGGCCACCATCAAGCTCGACAATGCCCTGCTGGCGCGCGTGGAAGACATGTTGAAAACCAGCGGAATCGTCCATGACGGCCTCTTCGTCGATGCCAACAGCATCCGCGTGCGGCTCAAGGACGGCGACACCCAGTTGAGAGCCAAGGACGCCATCGAGAAAGCGCTCAACCCCGATGCCGGCGATGCTTCCTATAGCGTCGCGTTGAACCTGCTCTCCAGCTCGCCGCTGTGGCTCACCAACCTGCATGCGCTGCCCATGTACCTGGGCCTCGATCTGCGCGGCGGGGTGCACTTCCTGCTGCAAGTGGATATGAAGGGGGCGCTGACCAAGCGGCTGGATTCCACCGGCGCCGATCTGCGCAGCCAGTTGCGCGACAAGAACCTGCGTCACGCCGGCATCGGCCGCGAGGGTTTGAGCTTGATCGTCAAATTCCGCGATGCCGAGACGCGCGACAAGGCCCGCGGCGTCATCGCCGACGGCCAGCCCGATCTGCAGCTGAGCGAGGCGCAGGATGACGCGGATTTCAAGCTGGTGGGCGCGCTCAAGCCGGAAGCCCAGCAACGCATCCAGGAATACGCCATCAAGCAGAACATCACCACCCTGCACAACCGCATCAACGAACTCGGCGTGTCAGAACCGGTGATCCAGCAGCAGGGCGCCGACCGCATCGTGGTGGAATTGCCCGGCGTGCAGGATACCGCCAAGGCCAAGGACATCCTCGGGCGCACCGCGACGCTGGAAATCCGCATGGTGGACGACGAGAACAGCGCCAACCCGGCCGTGATGGAACAGGCCGCCAAGGGCCAGCCGCCGCTCGGCACGGAGTTTTACACCGAGCGCGCCGGACGGCCGCTGCTGGTCAGGAAACAGGTGGTGCTGACCGGCGAGCGCCTCACCGACGCCCAGCCCGGCTTCGACAGCCAGACCAACGAGCCGACCGTGAATATGACCCTGGATTCGGCGGGATCGCGCATCTTCAAGGATATCTCGCGCGAGAACATCGGCAAGCGCATGGCCATCCTGCTGATCGAAAAAGGCAAGGGCGAAGTCGTCACGGCGCCGGTGATCCGCAGCGAAATCGGCGGCGGCCGGGTGCAGATTTCGGGCCGCATGAGCACCGTCGAAACCAACGACATCGCCCTGCTGCTGCGCGCCGGCTCGCTCGCCGCGCCGATGGAAATCATCGAGGAGCGCACCATCGGTCCCTCGCTGGGCGCCGACAATATCCGGAAAGGCTACCACTCGACGCTCGGCGGCTTCGCCGCGATCGGCGTTTTCATGAGTCTCTACTACCTGCTGTTCGGTTTCGTTTCGGTGGTGGCGCTGGCCTCCAACGTGCTGCTGCTGTTCGCCCTGCTCTCGATGCTGCAGGCCACCCTGACCCTGCCCGGCATCGCCGCCATCGCCCTGACGCTGGGCATGGCCATCGACGCCAACGTGCTGGTCAACGAGCGGATCCGCGAGGAGCTGCGCAACGGCGAATCTCCGCAGGCGGCCATCTGGGCCGGCTACGAGCGCGCCTGGGCCACCATTCTCGACTCCAACGTCACCACGCTGATCGCCGGCGTGGCGCTGCTGATCTTCGGTTCCGGCCCGATCCGCGGCTTCGCCGTGGTGCATGTGCTCGGCATCATGACCTCGATGTTCAGTTCGGTGGTGGTGTCGCGGGCGATCATCAACCTGATCTACGGCTCGCGCCGCAAGGTCGGCAAGCTGTCGATCGGACAGATCTGGAAACCCGGCATCGTCGCCAAGTAAGCGCATTTAGGACAACACGCCATGGAATTTTTTCGCATCAAGCAAGACATCCCCTTCATGCGCCATGCGCTGGTGTTCAACATCATTTCGCTGGTCACCTTCATCCTGGCGGTGGTGTTCCTGGTCAGCAAGGGCCTGCATCTATCCATAGAGTTCACCGGCGGCACGCTAATTGAAGTCAAGTATGCCGAAGCGCCCGATGTCGAAAAAGTGCGTAATCGCCTGGTTCAGGACGGCTTCGCCGACCCGCAGGTGCAGAACTTCGGCAGTTCGCGCGACCTGCTGATCCGCGTGCCACTGGCCAAGGACAGCGATACCGCCAAGGTCAGCGAACAGGTGATGACCTCGCTCAAGGCTGCTGCAACGCACGCGCCGGAACTCAAGCGCGTCGAGTTCGTCGGCCCGCAGGTGGGCAAGGAGCTGGCCGCGGACGGCGCGATGGCGCTGCTGCTGGTGGTGATCGGCATCGTCATCTATCTGGCGATCCGCTTCGAGTGGCGCTTCGCCATCTCCGCCATCATCGCCAACCTGCACGACGTGGTGATCATTCTCGGCTTCTTCGCCTTCTTCCAGTGGGAGTTCTCGCTGCCGGTGCTGGCGGCGGTGCTGGCGGTGCTCGGCTACTCGGTGAACGAGTCGGTGGTGGTGTTCGACCGGGTGCGCGAAACCTTCAGGAAGAAGCGCGGCCTGACCACCCCGGAAGTCCTCAATCACGCCATCACCAGCACCATCTCGCGCACCATCATCACCCACGGCTGCACTCAGATGATGGTCACCTCGATGCTGGTGTTCGGCGGCGCGGCGCTGCATTATTTCGCCCTGGCCTTGACCATCGGCATTCTCTTCGGCATCTATTCCTCGGTGCTGGTGGCCGCGCCGCTGGTGATGTGGCTGGGCGTCTCGCGGGCGCAATTCATCGTGCCGAAAAAGGAAAAAGAGGAAGCGGTGGTTTAGTTGCCGGGCCCAAGGGCAAGTCTGTCATGGTGCGCATCCAGCTCTGGGACCTACCCACGCGGGTGTTTCACTGGTCGCTGCTGGCGCTCGTCGCCACCTCCTTCGCCACCGCATGGACCGGCGGCAATGCCCTGGAATGGCACGGTCGATCCGGCGTCGCCATCATCGGCTTACTGGGCTTCCGCCTCGCCTGGGGCTTTCTCGGCTCGACCCACGCGCGCTTTGCCAGTTTCGTGCACGGACCTTCCGGCATCGTCGCTTACCTGCGCGGCCGCTGGCAAGGCGTCGGCCACAATCCGCTGGGCGCCCTGTCGGTGCTCGGCATGTTGGCGCTATTGGGCTGCCAGGCCTTGGGGGGCTTGTTCGCCAACGACGACATCGCCTTCAACGGCCCGTATTTCGCCGCCGTCTCCAAGGATCTGAGCGACTGGATCACCGGCTGGCACAAGCGCGGCAGTTGGCTGATCCTCGCCATGGTGGCGTTGCACGTAGTCGCCATCCTGTATTACAGCCGCGTGCGCAAGGAAACCCTGATCGCGCCGATGCTGAGCGGATCCAAGCAGGTTCCCGTAGCACTGGCCGGCCAAGCGGCGCGCGGCGGCGGAACCCTGGCCTTCGCGGTGGCGCTGGGGTTGGGGCTGGCGGCCGCCTGGGCGGCCAGCGGGGCGCTGCTACCGCAGGCTCCGGCGACCACGCCCGCCGCACAGCCGGCCGCGACCTCCGGCTGGTAGCCGTATAAAAAACCACGGCCACCCGCGCCTTGAATGGCGACGGATGGCCGCAGGCCAGCGGCTCGAAGCCGCGTGCCGACTTGCCTACTTCTTCTCTTCGACGCGGAACTTGTCGTGGCAGCCCTTGCAAGCCTGCCCGACCTTGCCGAACTGCGCCTTGACCGCGGCGGCATCGCCCGTGGCGGCGGCCTTCGCCAGTTCGTTGGCTTCCTTGTTGAATGCTCCAGCAACCTCCCTGACCTTGTCTCCCTCGGTGAAGAATTCCGGCTTCACTTGCGTGTCGCGCCAGCCGCTGCCCTTTTCAGTACCGGCCGGGAACAGCGAACCGAGGCCGCCGTTGGCCACCGCCTGGATCAGGTTGGCGGCCTGGACCGCCTGGTCCTTGTTGTAGGTCCCCTCGACGTTCGCCTTGATGCGCGCCATGTTCCAGCCCAGCACCTGCATGGTCGACTGGCGCCACTTGATCTGCTGCTCCGGTTTGACCTGGGCGACAGCGCCGGCGGCAATGCCGAGCGCCAGCCCGGCTACGAGAATATGCTTGATGTTCATTGACTACTCCTCACTGACGACAATAAAACAAGGGCGGATCCCCTTGATCCCCGCCAGGTAAACAATCCGGCGGGGCGGTTTATTCCAGTCCTGTGGAAAATAGTTGCTTGACCCGCAAGGTGCGCGGCGCGGCCAGCAGCTGCAACAGCCTGTCGATATTCGGGTGCTTGCCCGGACTGGCGCGCGCCTCCTCGACATGCTCGGCATACAGTTCGAGGCCCTTCTTCGCCGCATCGGCCGTGATGGCGCCGAAAAGCTGGCCGAGATGGTTGTAGATGATCAGCGAGCCGACCTGCCCCGGCTTGTTCTCGATGGTCGCCACCAGGCTGCCATCCGCCGCATCGAGCAGCTGGAGCGCGGCAAGATGGGATACCTTGGGCAACTGCTTGAGATTTTCGCTGAAAGTCATGCTCAAATTCTTTTCGCCAGTTCCGCCGCCTTGCCGATATAGCTCCATGGGGTCATTTCCAGCAGGCGCGCCTTTTCTTCAGCGGGAATTGCCAGTCCGCGAATGAAGGCCTGCAATCCCTCGCGGGTGATCCCCTTGCCGCGCGTGAGTTCCTTCAGCTGCTCGTAAGGATTGGCCACGCCGTAGCGGCGCATCACCGTCTGCACCGGCTCGGCCAGCACTTCCCAGCAGGCATCCAGATCGGCATGCAGCCGCTCGGGGTCGGCTTCCAGCTTGCCCAGCCCGCGCAGGCAGGAATCGTAGGCGAGCAGCGTGTAGCCGAACGCCACGCCCATGTTGCGCAGCACGGTGGAGT
>CAYHXK010000172.1:1765-6011 GCA_964360125.1 uncultured Sterolibacterium sp. | reverse complement strand
GAAACACGCCGGACACCATCGCCGGATTGTTATCGTCGCCTCCGCCGCAAGCCGATAGCAAAGCACCGGCGCTCAATGCCGCCAGTGTCGAAAGTTGCATTATTTTTCCTGATTAGTTACATGCCTCAGTTGGGTGCAATTTTCCATGCACAGGCTCATGTAGTGAGCCACTGAGGGGCTAATAATAGGCGCATCTACCCAAGGAGATGCGTCATGGCAATGAACCGAGTTCAGTTTCAAAAGGGTCTGTCGATGTCTGAGTTTCTGAAGCAGTATGGGACGGTGGAGCAGTGCCACGCGGCGCTGGTGGCGTCGCGCTGGCCAGAGGGCTTTGTCTGCCCGCATTGCGGGGAAACCCATCACAGCACCTTCACCCACGACGGCAGGCAGCACTGGCAGTGCCAAGTGTGCCGCTACCAGACGACGGTCACTGCCGGTACGATCTTCCAAGCGACGAAGCTGCCGCTGACGCTCTGGTTTCTGGCGATGCACTTGCTGACCCAAGCGAAAAACAATGTTGCCGCGCTGGAACTCATGCGCCATCTGGGCGTGAGCTACAAGACCGCCTGGCTGATGAAGCTCAAGCTGCTGCAAGTCATGACTGAGCGCGAATCCTCCCGCGTCCTCGAAGGGCGAGTCGAAATTGACGACTCCTACCTGGGCGGCGAGCGCCCGGGTAAGCGCGGTCGAGGCTCCGAAAACAAGGTCTCCTTCGTTGCTGCTGTGCAGACCACAGAGGACGGCAAGCCGGTCGTAGCCTGCTTCGTCCGCATCCCGTTCACCAAGGAAGCCGTCGAAGCCTGGGCCAAGAAGGCACTGGCGCCTTCCGCTCAAGTGCTGTCCGACGGACTGGGCTGCTTCCGGGGCGTCACTGCCAGCGGCGCTACGCACTCCGCCATTATCATGAACGGCGGCACAGGTCGAGAAGCGGCGAAACACCCGGCATTCCGCGCCGTGAATACCGTGCTGGGCAACCTGAAAACAGCGATCAGTGGAACCTACCATGCTTTCGACTTCCGTAAATACGTAGACCGTTACCTGGCCGAGGTTCAGTACCGTTTTAACCGCCGCTTCGATCTTGGCACCATCCTCAAGCGCCTCGTTCGCGCTGCAGCGATTACAACCCCATGCCCTGAAGCTGCCATTCGGGCGGCTGAGGCATGTAACTAATCAGGAAAATGTTTGAAAAGATATTGATCGCCAACCGGGGAGAAATCGCCTGCCGGATCATCAAGACCGCGCGCCGCATGGGTATCCGCACGGTGGCGGTGTATTCCGAGGCCGACGCCGGCGCCCGCCATGTGCGCCTGGCCGACGAAGCGGTGCTGATAGGTCCGGCCGCCGCGCGCGAATCCTACCTGGCGAGCGACAGGATCATCGAGGCGGCGCAGCGCACCGGCGCCCAGGCGATACACCCCGGCTATGGCTTCCTCTCCGAGAACGCGGATTTCGCCGCCGCCTGCGCGCGCAGCGGCATCGTCTTCATCGGTCCGCCGGTCGAAGCTATTCGCGCCATGGGCTCGAAGTCGGCGGCAAAAACCCTGATGGAAAAAGCGGCGGTGCCGCTCACCCCCGGCTATCACGGCGACAACCAGGACGTGGACTTTCTCCGGCGGCAGGCGGATGCCATCGGCTACCCGGTGCTGATCAAGGCCAGCGCCGGCGGCGGCGGCAAGGGCATGCGGATCGTGCGCGCAGGGAAGGAGTTTGCGGACGCCCTGGCCTCCTGTCAACGCGAAGCCGCGGCAAGTTTCAGCGACGACCGGGTGTTGATCGAGCGCTACCTGCAACGCCCGCGCCACGTCGAAATCCAGGTGTTCGGCGACACACAGGGGAATATCGTGTACCTGTTCGAGCGCGACTGCTCGGTGCAGCGCCGCCACCAGAAAGTCCTGGAGGAGGCCCCCGCTCCCGGCATGACGACGGAGCGCCGTGCCGCGATGGGCAAGGCGGCAGTCGATGCCGCCAAGGCGGTCGGCTATGTCGGCGCCGGCACGGTCGAGTTCATCGTCGACCGCGATTTTGCCGGCAGCGGCAGCTTCTATTTCATGGAGATGAACACTCGGCTGCAAGTCGAGCATCCGGTGACCGAAATGATCACCGGCCTCGACCTGGTCGAATGGCAATTGCGCGTCGCCGCCGGCGAGCCGCTGCCGATGGCGCAGGAGCAGCTGTCGATACGCGGCCATGCGCTGGAGGCGCGCATCTACGCCGAAGATCCGGACAAGGGTTTCCTGCCCTCGACCGGCCGCCTGGTGCACCTGGCGCCCACCGAAGAATCGCTGCACATCCGCGTCGACACCGGCGTCGAGCAGGGCGACGAAATCTCGCCGCATTACGATCCAATGATCAGTAAGCTGATTGTCTGGGACGAGACCCGCGAACGCGCCTTGGCGCGCATGCTGCAAGCCTTGGCGCAATACCGCGTGGTCGGAGTCGCCAACAACGTCGACTTCCTGGCGCGGCTGGTAGCCTGTCCGGCTTTCGCCGCTGCGGACCTCGACACCAGCCTGATCGAACGCGAGCATGCCCTGCTGTTCCCCGAGGCAGCCGAACCGCCCCGGCAGGCCTGGCTGATTGCCGCGCTTGCCGAACTGTTGCGCGAGGCGCGCGAGGCCGGGCGCGCCGCGCAGCACGACGACGATCCGCACTCGCCCTGGCATCGGCGCGACGGTTGGCGCTTGAATAGCGCCGCGCAGCGTACCCTGTTGCTGCGCCAGGGCGAGATCGAAAAATCCATCGCCGTGGCGTATGACAGCCGCAATGGCTATCGCTTGAGCTGCGACGGTCAGGTCACCCGCGCCACCGGCGAACTGGGTAAAAACGGCAGCCTGCATGCCGATCTCGACGGCACCCGCATGCTCGTCACGGTCGTCGCGACGGGCGAGCGGCGCCATGTCTTCCTGCATGGACGCGCCTGGCAATTCGCCGTCGTCGATCCGCTTTATCATGCGGGCGAGGGCGGCGGCGCCGAAGGCGGGCTGACCGCGCCGATGCCGGGCAAGGTCATCGCGCTGATTGCGGCGGTGGGCAAGAAAGTGGAAAAGGGAATGCCTTTGTTGATCCTCGAAGCCATGAAAATGGAGCACACGATCGCCGCTCCGGCAGCGGGAACGGTGAAGAGCTTCCGCTTCGGCGTCGGCGATCAGGTCGACGACGGTGCGGAATTGGTGGAATTCGAGATTGAGAAATGAATGAACTTTCCTGAAAAAGTCAAAATCGTCGAAGTCGGCCCGCGCGACGGCTTGCAGAACGAGAAATTGAGCGTGCCGACGGCGGTCAAGCTGGCGCTGATCGCCCGCCTCGCCGACGCCGGCCTGGCGGTGATCGAGGCGGCCGCGTTCGTTTCGCCCAAGTGGGTGCCGCAGATGGGCGATGCGGCCGAGGTGATGCGCGCGCTCAAGCCCACGCAGCGGCCCGGCCTGACCTACACCGCGCTGGTGCCGAACATGAAGGGTTTCGAAGCGGCGCTGGCCGCCGGCTGCGCGGAGATCGCCATATTCGGCGCGGCCTCCGAAGCCTTTTCGCAGAAGAACATCAATTGCTCCATCGCCGAATCGCTGCAGCGCTTCCGCCCCGTCGCCGCGGCGGCGTTGAGCCACGGCATGCGGGTGCGCGGCTACATTTCCTGCGTGGTCGGCTGCCCCTATGAGGGCGCGGTCGAACCCGCCGCGGTGGCTAGTGTGGCGCAGGCTTTGCTGGACATGGGCTGCTACGAAATTTCGCTGGCCGACACCATCGGCGCGGGCACGCCGAAATCGGTGCGCAGCATGATCGAAGCGGTGGCCCGGGTAGTGCCGTTGGCGCAACTGGCCGGCCATTATCACGATACCTGGGGCATGGCCATCGCCAATATCTACGCTTCGCTGGAACTCGGCATGGCCAGCTTCGACAGTTCCGTCGCCGGCCTCGGCGGCTGCCCCTATTCGCCGGGCGCCTCGGGCAATGTCGCCACCGAGGACGTGATCTACCTGCTCGACGGCCTGGGCATCGAAACCGGCGTCGATCTGGAAAAGCTGGCCGAGGCGGGCCGCTACATCTGCGGACATCTACAGCGCGAGCCGGCCTCGCGCGCGGCGCATGCCATCCTGGCCCGGCGCACCCGCGCCGTCTGCGCATGAAGCCGCAACCGGAGTTCGCTGCCGTCGCGTCGCCCTGCATCAATCTTTGCCAGATGGATGGCGCCACCGGCTGGTGCCGGGGCTGCCGGCGCCAGAGCGCCCCGTCCACCGCGCGATGTTCCGGT
>CAYHXK010000172.1:0-1755 GCA_964360125.1 uncultured Sterolibacterium sp. | reverse complement strand
TGCAAGATGGATGTCGAAACCGGCTGGTGCCAGGGCTGCTGGCGCACGCTGGCCGAGATCGCCGCATGGAGCGGGACGGACGACGCCGAAAAGCGCCGCATCCTCGCCGCCGTCGAAGAGCGGCGTGCGGATCAGGATCCGGCGACGCGCGCGGCTTGAAAGCTTGGCATCGACCGGGATGAAACTTGCCCTGCCCGCGCAAGTCCGCGTTATTGAACGCGGCTGGCTGTCCTCCAACAACATCCTGTTCCACGAAGGCGAGCGCGCCACGCTGGTCGATAGCGGCTATGTCAGCCATGCCCGGCAGACCGTCGAACTGGTGCGCCAGGCGCTGGATGGGCGGCAACTGCAGCGCATCGTCAACACCCACTCGCATTCCGACCACATCGGCGGCAATGCCGCATTGCAGCGCGAATTCGCCTGTTCCATCACCGTCCCCGCCGGGATTGCCGAGGCGATCCTGGCCTGGGACGAAGAGGCGCTGCTGCTCTCGCCTTCCGGGCAGCGCGGCGATCCCTTCCGGCACGATGCGACCCTGCTCCCCGGCGACGAATTCGAGCTGGGCGGCCTGGTTTGGCGCGCGCTGCATGCGCCGGGGCACGACATGGATGCGCTGGTGTTTTACTGCGAGAGCCGGCGCCTCCTGATTTCCGGCGACGCGCTGTGGCGTGACGGCTTCGGCATCCAGTTTGCCGAGATCATGGGCAAGGCGGCCGGACTGGCGGCGACCAAGGCGACCCTGGAAGCCATCGGCCGGCTCGCCGTCGATTTTGTCATTCCGGGTCACGGCGCGCCCTTCGCCGAGTTCGACGATGCCATGGCGCGCGCCTTGCAGCGCGTCGCCGCCTTCGAGGAGGATCCGCTGCGCATGGCGCGCAATGCCCTCAAGGCCTGCTTCACCTTCAATCTGCTGGAACTGCGCCGCTTGCGCCGCGACCGGCTGGCCGAGTATCTTTGCGGCATCGCCTTTTTCAACGATCTCAATCGCCGCATCCTGAGACAGTCGCCCGAGGTTCTGGCGGAATGGCTGTTGACCGAACTGATGCGGGCGCGCGTGGTGGAATTGCGCGATGGCGACATTGTCCCGACGCAGGCTGCGTAGTCCGTATTTGGCCGTTGCTGGGGGATCCGAGCGCCAATCGGGGCATGTCCGGCAAGCTTCGCGCATTGACATAGTTGGCGAAAAGCCGGAAAATGCCGCCCTTTCGTCGGAAGCCTGTCGGCCCCGTCGAGTTGGGGAGTCGCCAAGCTGGTTAAGGCACCGGATTTTGATTCCGGCATGCGAAGGTTCGAATCCTTCCTCCCCAGCCAGGATTAACATTGGCCAGATCGGGGTGTCTGGCGATCTGCGGATTCGTTTCTTCCTTTTCTTCACACGCGGCGCGCATCGAGCGAAATACGTATGGCCTACGACAGCCTGATGGTGTTCACCGGCAATGCCAACCCCAAGTTGGCTGCCGATGTGGTCAAACGCCTGAGCATTTCTCTCGGCCGCGCCGCGGTCGGTCGCTTCTCCGACGGTGAAATCAGCCTGGAGATCCTGGAGAACGTGCGCGGCAAGGATGTCTTCGTGCTGCAATCGACCAGCGCGCCGACCAACGACAATCTGATGGAACTGCTGATCATGGTCGATGCGCTGAAGCGCGCTTCGGCCGGACGCGTCACCACGGTCATCCCTTACTTCGGCTACGCCCGCCAGGATCGCCGGCCGCGCTCGGCGCGCGTGGCGATCGCCGCCAAGGTGGTGGCGAACAT
>CAYHXK010000171.1:0-6018 GCA_964360125.1 uncultured Sterolibacterium sp. | reverse complement strand
GCCAATCGGCGAGCGCGACCTGGTTGCGGAGCAGTTCGCAAATTTCATCCACGCGCGCTCTGGTCATGCGGGTGATCGCGTAATTGTTCACCAGCAGCGCCGGTCCCTGGTCGCACATGCCGGTGCAGGAGGTCAGGTCGACACTGACCAGGCCATCCTCCGAGAGCCGGCCCGGTTCGACCCACAGCTTGCGGCACATCTCCTGCATCAGGTCGACATTGCCGAGCATGCGGTCGGTGATGTTGTCGCTCCACAGCACGCGATAGCGGCCGCGCGGCACGGTGTGGAAAAAACTGTAGAAACCGGCCACGCCTTCGACTTGTGCCAGCGGCTGGCGTAACCCACGGGCAATGGCTGCGAGCGTTTCCCTGGAGAGCCAGCCGAGCGCTTCCTGTACTTCGCGCAGAATCTGCACCAAGCGGCTCGGATCGCCGCGCTGACGGGCAAGTACCGTCTCGACGATCTCCCGGTGATTCCGCAAGGGCATGGAGGTTTCCATGAGCGATCCTGAGATTGTCCTCAGCCAATCATTACGAAGACAAGTAACTCAAAGCAATGAGTTGCCAGAATAGCCCTGGATAGCTCAGTGTGCTTGAGCCAGGTCAACCTCCGGCATTCTTGCCTCAGTCAAATGCCAACAGCGGCGTCCCACAGCAGCTTGAGTCCGGTCAGCAGCAGCAGCCAGGTCAGGACCTGGTTGAAAGCGCGCTGGTCGAGCCCGTGCAACAGTTTCAGGCCGATCCAGTAACCGACGGGCACGACAGGCAGGAGCAGGACGGAAGTCGTCAGGTTGCGCGTGTCGAGCAGACCCAGCGCGGCGTAAGGTAGCAGTTTGACGAAATTCACCACGGAAAAGTAGATCACCGTGGTGCCGACCAGCAACACCTTGTCCATTGCCTGCGGCAAGAGGAATTGCAGGATGGGCGGGCCGCCGGCGTGCGAAACGAAGCTGGTGAAGCCGGAAACGCTGCTCCAGAACCAGCCTTTGGCCAGCGAAAGCGGCTGCGGTGCCGCTGGTGTGCCGGCTTTCCGGAAGCGAACGAGGGCAAACAGTATCGATTCGATGCCGATGATGCCGCGGATCCAGCGCGCGTCTATCCAGCTGAAGGTAAGCGTCCCGAGCGCGATGCCGACGACGGCGCCGGGCAGAATGATGCGCAGGTTGGCGCGATCGAATTTGCCGCGGAACACCACCAGCCCGATTGCATCCATCGCCAGCAGGATCGGCAGCATGATGGCGGCAGCCTGCGGCGGCGCTATCGTCAGCGCCATCAGCGGCACCGCCAGCCCGCCGCTGGCCCCGCCGAAGCCGGACTTGGAGATGCCGGCGAGCAGGACGCCGAAAGTGGCCGCAAGATAAAACAGCGGGTCGACGATCATGCGGATTTCCAGTGTGGCGGCGTTAGGGTTTGCCTGTTTGCTTATTGCGTCATCCGTCAAGCTTCCGGCAACACGATTACCTTGCCCATCACCTGACGGCCGGCCAGTCGTGCCATGGCGGCGGGGGCCTCGGCGAGCGGCACGCGCTCGCTGATCAGCGGCTTGAGTTTGCCGGCGGCGAACCAGTCCAATAATTGCCTGAGGTTGGCGAGGTGCTGTTTGGGGTTGTGTTTGACCGATTCTCCCCAATACACGCCGACCAGCGAACGCTCCTTGAGCAGCAGGTGGTTGATGGCGATTTTCGGGATTTCACCGGCGGCGAAGCCGATCACCAGCAGTCGTCCGCCACAGGCCAGCGAGCGCACCGCAGGCTCGGTGTAAGGTCCGCCGACCGGATCGTAGACCACATCGACGCCCTGCTTGCCGGTGATTTCATCGATGCGCTCACGCAGGTTTTCGGTGGCGTAGTTGATCACTGCATCGGCGCCCAATTGCGTGCACAGCGCCAGCTTGGCGTCGCTCGATGCGGCGGCGATGACGCGCGCGCCCATGGCTTTGCCGATCTCGATGGCGGCCACGCCGACCCCGCCGGCGGCGCCCAGCACCAGCAGGGTTTCGCCGGCCTGGAGCCGGCCGCGGTCGCGCAGGCCATGCAGCGATGTGCTGAAGGTCAGGACGAAAGCGGCTCCGGCAGCGAAATCCATGCCTGCTGGCAGCGGCATGACATGCGCGGCGTCAGCGACGGCTTGCTCGGCAAAACCGCCCAGACCGTAGGCGATGACCGGATCGCCGAGCTTGCAGTTGCGCACATCGGCGCCGGTCTCGGTGACAACACCGGCGAATTCCGCACCCGGCACGAACGGCAGCGGTGGCTTGACCTGATACAAACCCTGCACCATCAGCGCATCGGGAAAGTTCAGTGCGGCGGCCTTGATGTCGATCAGCACCTGCCGCGGCCCCGGCCGTGGCGCGGCAAGCTCCTGCACGGAGAGTTGTTCGAGCGGTCCGAAGGCGGTGCACAGCAAGGCTTTCATGGATTGGTGTCTTTCGGGGCGTGGTGTTTTTCAGCCGAGCGGCGTCGGATTGCGCAGCTGCATGATGTCGTCCATGCGCAACTGGATGGCGTTGTTGATCTTGCGGTGGGGGATGACATAGAAACGCTGCTCGGCGACCGCTTCGAACACCGCATTGGCCATGTCGTCGGCGGTCTTGCGGCCGGCGGTGACGGCGCTGGCCATGCGTTCCTCATAGGCACGGGAGACCGCGGAGGCTGCGCCGGGAACGCCGAAGCGCGCCTGCCGGTTGCGGCCGGACTGGTGGATGCCGGTCGGCACCCAGGCGGGACAGAGCACCGACACGCCGACTTTCGCCTGGAGCGCGGCGAGCTCGCTGTAAAGCGTTTCCGAGAGGGTCACCACGCCGTGTTTGCTGACGTTGTAGGCGGCCATGCCCGGTGTCGACAAGAGGCCGGCGACCGACGAGGTGTTCACGATATGGCTGCCCTCGGCCTGCTCCAGCATGCGCGGCAGGAAGTGGCGGATGCCATGTATCACGCTCCACAAATTGACGCCGAGCAGCCACTCCTAGTCTTTGAGAGAGTGCTCCCAGGTTACGCGCGTCAGGCCGACGCCGGCATTGTTGCAGAGCAGGTGCACCGCGCCGAAGCGGCGGAAGGCAGCGTCCGCCAGGCGGCCGATGTCCTCGTCGCGGCTGACATCCAGCGTGTGCAGTGAAAGCCGGTCCGCGTCGATGGACAGGTTGGCGACAGCCGCCTGAAGTTTGTCGCCCTCGATGTCGGCCAGCACCAGCCGCATGCCTTCCCGCGCGGCGCGCCGCGCCAGGGCCAGGCCGATGCCGCTGGCGGCGCCGGTAATGACGGCGGTCTTGTCGCGGAAATCCTGCATGGGTTACTCCCGGTGAGCGCGTCATCGGAAGATAGCATAAAAAGAAACCGCAAAAGCCCGCAACATCTTCTTACAAACGGTCTCGACCTTGAAGCAATTGACCAACATTCCTCGCGTTTAATGGGGGCGTTGAAAAAGCGCGCGGGTATTCAGTCGCAGCATATTGCGGGCGCATAGCCGTTCATAGCGACATCGTGACTTTATAGGAAGCTTGCCATGAAGCGGATCAACTTGGTATTGGCAGTCATGCTGTTTGGTTTGGCAGGATTTGCAAACGCATGGACTGGTCATGGTCATGGCCATGCACGCAATGACGTGCAGTTTCGTGTCGTGATTGGCCCTCTCTGGAGTTCATGGGCTTATCCGCCGCCCTACTATTTCCACCCACGCCACTATCGTCCTGTCGTGATCGAGCGCTACGACCCACCGGTGTATATCGAGCGGCAAGCGCCACCAAGGCCCGCTCCTACGCCAAGCACGGCAGCGGCGCCGGCGCCCGCACCTCAGACGAACTACTGGTACTACTGCGGCGCTTCGAAGGCTTACTATCCCTATGTGCAGGAGTGCCCCAGCGGTTGGCAAAAAGTGTTGCCGCATCCCGCCGGCCTGCCTTGATACAGACCAGGAGTTCGAAATGAAAGTCGTGAAAACAGGGATCGCGATGTCTGCTCTGCTGATACTCGGAGGCTGCGTCAGCGTGCCGACCGGTCCCGGCGTGATGGCGCTTCCAGGCACCGGGAAAAGCTTCGACCAGTTCCGCGCGGATGATGCCGACTGCAGGCAATTTGCCCTCAGCCAGGTGGGCGGAGCCACGGCCGACCGCAGCGGGACCGATGCCGGCCTGCGCAGCGCCGCAGTGGGGACTTTGGTGGGCGCCGTCGCCGGAGCGGCGATTGGCGGACAAGAAGCTGCCGGTGCCGGCGCCGGCGCCGGCCTGCTGGTCGGCGGCATGGCGGGTGTCGGCGCCGCCCAGAGTTCCGCCTATGGAAGCCAGCGCCAGTTTGATCATGCATATATCCAATGCATGTACGCGAAAGGGCAGAAAGTCCCCGTCTCAGGCAATTTTGCGAGAGACCGGACGCCACCTCCCAGCGGTCAGCCACCCGTGCCGTCGGGCAGCTATCCGCCACCTCCGCCTCCGCTTTCTCCGCCGCCCCCGCCGCCGGGTGTTGTACCCAGATAAGGGAATCGACCATTTACGTTCTTTCGGAGCATGGGCTATGACACACAAGAATTACTTGAAACCGGCTCTCGCCATTCTGCTGCTGGTTCCATGCATGGCGAGCTGGAGCGTGGCGGATCAACGCGAGCATCGCGGTAGTCGTGAATTGGGCCGTAAAAGTACTTGGCATGGCGAGATTGGGCGTTTTCACGAGCACGACATGAGCGTATGGCGATCCGGGCGCTGGCATCACGGCCGGCATGATAATCGGTTGGGATGGTGGTGGATCGTCGGAGGGATCTGGTATTTCTACCCGGGCCGCGTCGAACCCTATCCGGATCCCTACCAGCCGCCGGTGGTTGTCGTGCCTCCGCCGCCGACCCCGCCGCAATACTGGTATTACTGCGCCAATCCGGCTGGATACTATCCCTATGTCGCCCAGTGCAGTGTGAATTGGCAGCGGGTTCCCGCTACGCTGATGCCGGAAACTCCGCCAGTGCCACCGCAGGCGCCGCCCCGCTGAGATCCGGGAAGTATTCGAAACTCTCAATCAGGAACAATCTCAATGAACATGAGCAGTGCCACAAGATTCAGCACCAATTTGCATCCCCTGCTTTGGATTACCGGCATTTCGGTGAGTCTGCTGGCCATCGTCGGGATTGCTTCCTTGACCGGCTTGATCGTGCCGGCGGCAGGTTCCGGGGGGATTGTTGCCGAATCCGAACCGGCCACTCCGCAGGTGGTGGCTAATGCTGCGCTTCCCGTAGTCGTGGCGCCAAGAAGCGTGGAAAGCAAGGAAAGCCTGTCGCCGCCTTCGGCGGCAAGGCCTGAACCAACTCTGCAGGCGAAACCTGCGCGTATCGCCGAGGCGACACTGCATAAAGCAGCGAAGAAGAAAGTTTCTGAGGAACTGCAGCCGAGCCAGGTCGTCATGCTGTCGCCCCCGCATGGTTCTGGCGTGCCTCCCGACTATGTCGACCCAGCGCCGGTCGCCGCGGCGCCGCCCATCCGGGCTTGTTCGGATTGTGGCGTCATCGAAAGTGTCCGGCAAATGGTCCATGATGGAGAGAGCACCGGATTGGGAGCCATCGCCGGCGGCATCCTCGGAGGTGCATTGGCAAGCAATCTCGGCAAGGGCAATGGACGCACCCTTGCTTCGGTTGCTGCCGCGATCGGCGGCGGGATGATCGGCAACCAGATCGAAAAGTCCCGACACCAGACGCTCAGCTACCAAGTCAGCTTGCGTATGGAGGACGGGACCACGCGGCTCATCGAAATGCACACAGTGCCGTCGTGGCGCATAGGAGATACAGTCAGGCTGGTGAATGGCGCCATCCTCTCTCCCATTCCATGAACCGGCAAAGTCAGGAATGGGAACTGCAGTTGAGATATTGAGATATCCAATAAGATCCGAAAATAGTCGGGTTCCCCTGAGATTCTCGAGCCAAGAGCCCATCAGGACAGATAAATCCTATGGATAACAGGCTGGCAGCAGTTGACTGCAAGCCAAAGGGAGAGGTCTAATTGGCTTGTTACATTCTGTTACAAATTTAATTCTAAAGTTCCGCCTTA
>CAYHXK010000170.1:0-6034 GCA_964360125.1 uncultured Sterolibacterium sp. | reverse complement strand
CGAGGGCGGCCGCACCGTCGGCGCCGGCGTGGTGGCCAAGGTCATCGAGTAAGCGCGGCATAAAACGTAAGCGTCCCAATGTCTGGTGACGCATTTTGGTCTCTGCAGCAGGGGCGTAGCTCAATTGGCAGAGTGTCGGTCTCCAAAACCGAAGGTTGGGGGTTCGAGGCCCTCCGCCCCTGCCAACAACTTGTAACGATAGCGATGGCTGATAAGCTTAAGTTTGCACTGGCGCTGATTCTCCTGGGGTCTGGCGTGGCAGGTTATTACTTCCTCGGCGAGCAGCCGATGATTCTGCGCGTCCTGTCGGTGCTCGCGGGAATGGCTGCCGGCGTTGCAGTGGCTTGGTTCACCTTGCCGGGCCGGCAATTCTTCGAGTTCGGCAAGGAAGCCTGGGCAGAGACCAGAAAAGTCGCATGGCCGACGCGCAAGGAAACCGTGCAGACCACCGGTATCGTATTTGCCTTCGTATTGGTGATGGCGATCATGTTGTGGATCACCGACAAGGGACTGGAATGGGTGCTCTACGACCTGGTGCTGGGCTGGAAGAAATCATGACAAAACGCTGGTACGTGGTTCACGCTTATTCCGGCTTCGAGAAATCGGTGCAGCGAGCCCTTGTCGAGCGCATCAGCCGCGCCGGCATGCAGGAGTTTTTCGGCCGCATACTGGTTCCCGTCGAGGAAGTGGTCGAGATGAAGGGCGGCCAGAAGAGCATTTCCGAGCGCAAGTTCTTCCCCGGCTATGTGTTGGTGGAAATGGATATGAACGATGAGAGCTGGCACCTGGTGAAAAGCACGCCCAAAGTCACCGGCTTCATCGGCGGGACTGCCACCAAGCCCACCCCGATCACCGAGAAGGAAGTCGCGAAGATCATGCAGCAGATCCAGGAAGGCGTCGAGAAGCCGCGTCCCAAGGTGCTGTTCGAGACGGGTGAAATGGTGCGCATCAAGGATGGGCCGTTCTCCGATTTCAACGGTAACGTCGAGGAAGTGAATTACGAAAAAAGCCGCCTGCGTGTCGCAGTGACTATTTTCGGACGTTCGACCCCGGTTGAGCTGGAATTCGCGCAGGTCGAAAAAGCTTAAAAATCGCGACGTCGCAGCGCGTAGTTTTTCAATCTGCGGCAAGAGGAGTGCAAGTAAGGCGACTGAAAGCACGCTAACACTCACTAAAGGAGCAAATTTTATGGCAAAGAAAATCGTCGGCTACGTCAAACTGCAAGTGCCGGCCGGGAAGGCGAATCCGTCGCCCCCGATCGGCCCCGCGCTAGGCCAGCGCGGACTCAACATCATGGAATTCTGCAAAGCGTTCAATGCCCAGACTCAGGGTATGGAACCCGGCTTGCCAATCCCGGTCGTCATCACCGCTTTTGCCGACAAGAGCTTCACTTTCATCATGAAAACGCCGCCGGCCACGGTGCTGATCAAGAAAGCCGCCGGCATTCAGAAGGGCAGCCCGAAACCCCATACCGACAAGGTCGGCAAGGTGACGCGCGCCCAGGTCGAGGAAATTGCCAAAATGAAAATGAAGGATCTGACCGCGGCCGATCTCGATGCCGCCGTCCGCACCATCGCCGGCAGCGCCCGCAGCATGGGCGTAACCGTGGAGGGACTCTAAAATGGCGCATATATCCAAGCGCAGCAAAGCGCTGCATGCCAAGGTCGATCGCAGCAAGGCTTACCCCATCAAGGATGCGCTGACGCTGGTCAAAGAATGCGCCACCGCCAAGTTTGACGAGTCGATCGATGTTGCCGTGAACCTCGGTGTCGATGCCAAGAAGTCCGACCAGACGGTGCGTGGTTCCGTGGTGCTTCCCGCCGGTACCGGCAAGACGGTGCGCGTCGCCGTGTTTGCCCAGGGCGAAAAAGCCGAGGCAGCCAAGGCTGCCGGCGCCGACATCGTCGGCTTCGAGGACCTTGCCGCCACAATCAAGGCGGGCAGCATAGAGTTCGACATCTGCATCGCTACGCCGGACGCCATGCGTGTGGTTGGTGCCCTCGGCCAGATTCTCGGACCGCGTGGCCTGATGCCGAATCCGAAAGTGGGCACCGTGACCATGGATGTGGTGACGGCGGTAAAGAACGCCAAAGCCGGTCAGGTGCAGTACCGCACCGACAAGGGCGGCATCGTCCAATGCACGATTGGTCGTGCCTCGTTTCCGGTCGAGTCGCTGCAGCAGAATCTGACTGCCTTGCTGGAGGCGTTGCAGAAAGCCAAGCCGGCTACCTCTAAGGGACACTATCTGAAGAAGATTTCGCTCACCAGCACCATGGGTGCCGGTGTGCGCGTCGATCAGGCGAGCCTTGCCGCGTAAAGAATTTTGAACTTTGGGCCGCTGCGTCGCCTGTTGGGCGGAGCGGGTTGTCAAAGACCGTAGGTGCCCGTCAGGGTTTAATCGGCAGTGCAGTGCAGTGTTTACGTTGTGCTGCGCTGCTTGGCCTACGCAGATGGCGTCACCCGAACCCAGGATTCCGGCCGGAATATTTTGCCGGCACTCCTGAATGAAGGTCGCCGTATCGGTTCCGTGTCGCACGTTGCGGCTGGAACAGTAGCACTAACTAGGAGCTGACCTTGAGTCTCAATCTCGATGACAAGAAGGCGGTAGTCGCCGAAGTATCCGCGCAAGTCGCGAATGCACAGTCGATCGTCGTCGCTGAGTACCGCGGTCTGGAAGTGGGCCACATCACCGTGCTGCGCGCCAATGCGCGCAAGGCCGGGGTGTACCTGCGCGTGCTGAAGAACACCTTGGTGCGGCGTGCTGTTGCCGGCACGCCGTTCGAAGGACTCTCGGATAAGCTGGCCGGTCCCCTGATTTACGGGATCTCCACCGATCCGGTAGCAGCTGCAAAGTTGCTCAACGAGTTCGCCAAGGGGAACGAAAAGCTCATCATCAAGGCAGGCGCCATGCCGAACTACGTCATGGACGTAGCCGGTGTCAAGGCGTTGGCTTCGATGCCGAGCCGCGAGGAGCTGTTGTCCAAGCTGCTCGGCACGATGCAGGCGCCGGTCGCCACCTTCGTTCGCACGCTCAACGAAATCCCGACCAAGTTCGTTCGGGGCCTCGCCGCGGTGCGCGACAGCAAGCAGGCCGCCTAAGGTACCTATGTACATGTAGGCGCCGCTCCATCGACCGCAATCATTCAATTCATTCAGGAGTTTTAATCATGGCTGTAAGCAAACAAGAAATACTCGATGCGATCTCGAACATGACCGTTCTCGATCTGTCCCAACTCATCAAGGAAATGGAAGAAAAGTTCGGCGTTTCCGCTGCCGCCGCCGCTGTTGCCGTAGCCGCTCCGGCCGCCGCCGCCGCCGCTGTGGAAGAACAGACCGAGTTCACCGTCATGCTGCTCGCCGCCGGCGAAAAGAAAGTCGAAGCCATCAAGATCGTTCGTGCCGCTACCGGCCTGGGCCTCAAAGAAGCCAAGGATCTGGTCGATGGCGCGCCGAAGGCGGTCAAAGAGGGCATCCCGAAGGCCGATGCAGAAGCCCTCAAGAAGCAATTGGAGGATGCCGGCGCCAAGGTTGAAATCAAGTAATCGGTGCTTTGCAGAGTTCGGGCTGATGGCCTCGGCCATCAGCCCTTTCGTGCTTTGAGTTTTTTTGCCACTTGTAGTCATTGACGCCTGCGTAGCGGTTACAAGAGAACGCTGTCCTGGCAAACCGGGTGGAATTTGTGCCTGACAGCATTGCCTTCTAACTTTTACCGTCTGCCCTCAGATCGGAGCCACCATGTCGTATTCCTACACCGAGAGAAAACGTATCCGCAAAAGTTTCGCCAAGCGCGCCGCAGTGCTTGACGTGCCTTTCCTGCTGGCGACGCAACTCGAATCCTATACACAGTTTCTGCAAGCCGAGCTGCCTCCCGCACAGCGGCTTAACCAGGGCCTGCAGGCTGCATTCACTTCAATCTTCCCGATTGTGGCGCACTCCGGCAACGCCCGCCTGGAGTTTGTCCATTTCAATCTCGGCGAGCCCGTCTTCGATGTCAAGGAATGCCAGCAGCGCGGCCTGACTTTCGCCTCGCCCTTGCGCGCCCGGGTACGCCTGATCATCCTCGACCGCGAATCCTCCAGCGAGAAGATCAAGGAGGTCAAGGAACAGGAAGTGTATATGGGCGAGATTCCGCTCATGACCACCACCGGATCTTTCGTCATCAACGGCACCGAGCGCGTCATTGTTTCCCAGTTGCACCGCTCGCCCGGCGTGTTCTTCGAACATGATCGCGGCAAGACGCACAGTTCCGGAAAACTGCTGTTCTCGGCGCGGATCATTCCCTACCGCGGTTCCTGGCTGGATTTCGAGTTCGACCCGAAGGACCTGATGTATTTCCGCGTCGACCGCCGTCGCAAGATGCCGGTGACCATCTTGCTCAAGGCCATCGGCCTGACGCCGGAGCAGATCCTCTCCAGCTTCTACGAGTTCGACACCTTCAATCTGACGAAAAAAGGCATCCAGTTCACGGTAGTGCCGGAACGCCTGCGCGGCGAAACCGCCAAGTTCGACATCCTCGACAAGACCGGCAAGATTCTGATTGCCAAGGAAAAGCGCATTACCGTCAAGCATATTCGCGACCTTGCCGATGCCGGCATCAAGAAGATTGCCGTACCCGACGACTTCATCGTCGGTCGCATCGTCGCGCAGAACATCGTCGATGCCGAGACCGGCGAGATCCTTGCCAATGCCAACGACGAACTAAGCGAAGACTTGCTGGCCAAGCTGGCTGCGGCGGGTGTAGATACCTTGAAGACGCTCTACGTCAATGATCTTGATCGCGGTCCCTATATTTCCTCGACCCTGCGCATCGACGAAACCGCCGACCAGCTGGGTGCGCGCGTCGCCATCTACCGCATGATGCGACCCGGCGAGCCGCCCACCGAGGATGCCGTCGAGAACCTGTTCAAGGGCTTGTTCTATTCCGAAGAACGCTACGACCTGTCGGCGGTCGGCCGCATGAAGTTCAACCGCCGCGTCGGCCGCGATGGTCTTGAAGGCGCGGGAACGCTGTCGAACGAAGACATCATCATGGTGGTTGGCATCCTCGCCGAGTTGCGCAACGGCCGCGGCGAGATCGACGACATCGATCACCTCGGCAACCGGCGCGTGCGCTCGGTCGGCGAACTGGCGGAGAACCAGTTCCGCGCCGGCCTGGTGCGCGTCGAGCGGGCCGTCAAGGAGCGCCTGAACCAAGCCGAGACGGACAACCTGATGCCGCACGACCTGATCAACGCCAAGCCGATCTCGGCGGCGATCAAGGAGTTCTTCGGTTCCAGCCAACTCTCGCAGTTCATGGACCAGACCAACCCGCTTTCCGAAATCACCCACAAGCGCCGCGTTTCGGCGCTGGGACCGGGCGGCTTGACGCGCGAGCGGGCCGGCTTCGAGGTGCGCGACGTGCACCCGACCCATTATGGCCGTGTCTGCCCGATCGAAACGCCGGAAGGCCCGAATATCGGACTGATCAATTCACTGGCGCTGTTCGCCCGCACCAATAATTACGGTTTCATGGAAACCCCCTACCGCAAGGTGGATAACGGCCATGTCACCAACCAGATCGACTACCTCTCGGCCATCGAGGAAGGCAATTTCGTGATTGCCCAGGCCAACGCCGAGCTCGACAAGAAAGGCAAACTGATCGACGAGTTGGTGTCCTGCCGCTTCAAGGGCGAATTCGAGCTGAAAGAGCCGCCCGAGGTGCAATATATGGACGTGGCGCCGGGACAGATTGTTTCCGTCGCCGCTTCCTTGATACCATTCCTTGAGCATGACGACGCCAACCGCGCCCTGATGGGCGCCAACATGCAGCGTCAGGCGGTGCCCTGTCTGCGCGCCGAGAAGGCGCTGGTCGGCACCGGCATCGAGCGTACCGTGGCGGTCGACTCCGGCACGGCGGTACAGGCCTTGCGCGGCGGAGCGGTAGATTACATCGATGCCAACCGTATCGTGGTGCGGGTGCATGACGATGAAACCGTTGCCGGCGAAGTCGGCGTCGACATCTACAACCTCATCAAGTACACCCGTTCCAACCAGA
>CAYHXK010000169.1:2328-6048 GCA_964360125.1 uncultured Sterolibacterium sp. | reverse complement strand
CAATCGCGGCACCACCGAGTAGCTGCCGTCCTTCTGGATGTTGGCGTGCACCCGCTCGTTGATGTAGCGCGACTGGTAATCGTCCTTGGCCTCGTTCGGCCAGGTGGAGATCAGGTAGTAGTTGAGCGCCGGGCGGCAGGACGGGCAGCCGTCGGGCCGATTCCACCCCAGCTTGGCCATCACGCCGGCGATGGAGGTGAGATGCTGCTCGCGGATCGCGGCGCGCACCTGGTCGTGGGTGGCGTCGGTGCATTTGCACATGGGCTTGGCTTCGGGCGCGGAGTATTCGCCGCCCAGGGTATGCGAAAGAATCTGTTCCACCAGACCGGTGCAGGAGCCGCAGGAGGCGGCGGCCTTGGTGTGGGCCTTGACGTCGTCCAGCGTGAACAGGCCCTTGGTGACGATGGCCTTGACGATGTCGCCCTTGCACACGCCGTTGCAGTCGCACACCTGGTCGCTGTCCTTCATCGCCGCGGCGCGGCTCTGCCCGCCGTGGCCGGAGTCGCCGAGGTGGGTTTCGCCGAACAGCAGGCGGTGGCGCAGCGCCGAGATGTCGGTGCCTTCGCGCATCAGCTTGAAGTACCAGTTGCCGTCCTCGCTGTCGCCGTAGAGCACCGCACCGACCAGCTTGTTGTCCTTGAGCACCAGCTTCTTGTAGAGCCCGCCCCCGGCACCCTTGGGATCGGAAAGCAGCAGGTTCTCCGTGCCTTCGCCGCCCAGGTAGTCGCCGGCCGAGAACAGCTCGACGCCGGTGACCTTGAGCTTGGTCGAGATCAACGAGCCGGTGTAACGTCCGATGCCGTATTCGGCCAGATGGTTGGCGCACACCTTGGCCATTTCGAACAGCGGCGCGACCAGGCCGTAGGCGGTGCCGCGATGCGACACGCATTCGCCGACGGCATAGATGCGCGGGTCGAAGGTCTGCATGGTGTCGTTGACGACTATGCCGCCGCTTCTGCCAGACCCGCAATGGATGCCGGCGGCTTCGGCGAGCGCCGTGTTGGGACGGATGCCGACGGCCATCACCACCAGGTCGGCCGGTACTTCCTGCCCATCCTTGAAGCGCACGGCGGCCACGCGGCCGTCCCTGCCAATAATCTGCTCCGTCTGCTTGCCCATGAGGAACTTCAGCCCCTTGTCTTCGAGGCTCTGCTGCAGCATTTTCGCGCCGGTCGGATCGAGCTGGCGTTCCATCAGGGTCTCCGGCAGGTGCACCACCGTGACGTCCATGCCGCGCAGCTTGAGACCGTTGGCGGCTTCGAGGCCGAGCAGTCCGCCGCCGATCACCACCGCGTACCGATATTTGGCGGAGGCCTCGACCATGGCGTCCACATCATGGATGTCGCGGAAGCTGATGACGCCCGGCAGGTCGTTGCCCGGCACCGGCAGCATGAAGGGCAGCGAGCCGGTGGCCAGCAGCAGGCGGTCGTACTCGGCCTCGGTTGTCTTACCCGTTCCATCGGCAGCGACGACCTTGCGCTTGACGCGATCGATTTTCGTCACCACCTGGTCGACATGCAAGGTGATGCCGTTTTCCGCATACCAGGAAAAATCGTTGAGCACGATGTCGGCGAACGTCGCTTCACCCGCCAGCACCGGCGAGAGCAGGATGCGGTTGTAGTTGGGGTGCGGCTCGGCGCCGAACACCGTGATGTCGTAAAGATCCGGGGCGAGCTTCAAGAGTTCTTCCACCGCGCGGATGCCGGCCATGCCGTTGCCGATCACTACCAGCTTCTGCTTTTTCATCTGACTTCCTCTGCCAAGACCCATGTGCGTTGATGAGCTAACAGCAAGCTATGTGCCATGACGAAAAGTGGGGAAATCGGTCTGAATCCGTGCGCATCCATGGGGCAGACGCACCAGATCGAACCATTGTCATAGTGCATCGCACCATCCAGGTGCGTATAGCGCATTTACCGGCATCGTCGCGCTAGCGCCTTTCTCCTGCAAAGGCAGGACTGAGCGGTCTTCCCGCCGGATAGGCACAACGTGGCACAGGCATTGCAATGAGTCATGCATCTCAATTTGCCTGATGGTGCTTCCCATGCTGACGAAAGATTTTCTCAAGGCCGGGCACACGCCCACGTTGCTGGCCGCCTTTCTGTATTTCGACCTGGCCTTCATGGTGTGGGTGATGCTCGGCCCGCTCGGTGTGCAGATTGCGGCGGACCTGCAACTCACCCACGCGCAGAAGGGCCTGATGGTCGCCGCCCCGGTGCTGGCCGGGGCGCTGCTGCGGCTGGTGATGGGCGTGCTGGTCGATCATGTGAAACCCAAGATGGCCGGCGCCATCGGCCAGGTCATCGTCATCGTCGCGCTTTTCAGTGCCTGGCAATTCGGCATCCACACTTATGAGCAGACGCTGATTCTCGGCCTGTTTCTCGGCGTAGCCGGCGCATCGTTTGCCGCTGCGCTGCCGCTGGCTTCGCGCTGGTATCCGGCCGAGCATCAGGGCACCGCGATGGGCATCGCCGGCGCGGGTAACTCCGGCACCGCGCTGGCCGCGCTGATCGCCCCCAGCCTGGCGCTGGCTTACGGCTGGACCAATGTCTTCGGCCTGGCGCTGATCCCGCTGGTCGCCGTACTCATCCTTTATCTGGGGATGGCCAGGGATGCGCCCGAATGCCCGGCGCCGAAGTCGCTGGCCGAGTACTTCGCGGTGCTCAAGGATAAGGACGCCTGGTGGTTCATGTTCTTCTACGCCGTGACCTTCGGCGGTTTCGTCGGCCTGGCCTCCTCGCTGACCATCTACTTCAACACCCAGTACGGATTGGACGCCAAGACCGCGGGCTTCTTCACCGCCGCCTGCGTCTTCGCCGGCTCGCTGGTGCGGCCCATCGGCGGCAACGTGGCGGATCGCATCGGCGGCGTCAAGTCGCTCAGCGTGATGTACCTGCTCGCCGCCAGCTTTCTCGCCATCGTCAGCTTTGGCCTGCCCAATGCCTGGCTCGCCCTGGCCGGCTTCGTCGGCGCGATGTTGAGCCTGGGCATGGGCAATGGCGCCGTGTTCCAGTTGGTGCCGCAGCGCTTCCGCAAGGAAATCGGCGTCATGACCGGGCTGGTCGGCATGGCGGGCGGTGTTGGGGGCTTCTATCTGGCCTCCAGCCTGGGCTATTCCAAGCAGGCGACCGGCAGTTACCAGGCCGGCTTTTTGATCTTCGCCGCCCTCGCCGTGCTGGCGCTGGTCGGGCTCACCGGCGTCAAGAATCGCTGGCGCACCACCTGGGGTGCTTCGCACCTGACGGCGGCGAAGATATGATGGCGCCGATGTAGCGCAATCTTTTAGGACATTTTCCCCACCGATATGCCATCGAATCCCGCCGCGTTGCGGGTCGACCTCGGACACACCTCGCTGCCCGGCCAGCGGCCGCGCAACGAGGACTATTGCGCCGCTGCCACGCCCGAAGGCGCGGAGCTGGAAAACAAGGGCATCCTGGTGGCCGTGGCGGATGGCGTCGGCGGTCACGCCAATGGCCGCGAGGCATCGGAATACTGCGTGCGCAGCCTGCTGGCCGACTACTACGCCACACCCGACACCTGGAGCATCCCGCAGGCGCTGGACAAGGTGATCCTGGCGCTCAACCGCTGGCTGTTCTCCCACAGCCGCCGCGCGCGCGAAACCGCCGGCATGGCCACCACCCTCTCGGCACTGGTGCTGCGCGGCCGACGCTACGTCATCGCCCATGTCGGGGATACCCGCATCTACCGGTTGCGCTCGGG
>CAYHXK010000169.1:0-2318 GCA_964360125.1 uncultured Sterolibacterium sp. | reverse complement strand
AACTGACCCAACTCACCCACGACCATGTGTGGGAGCACCCGGAACTCAAGAACGTGCTGTCGCGCGCGGTCGGGCTGGACGCCGGCCTCGCCGTCGATTATGCCGATGGCGAGCTGGCGGCGCAGGACGTTTTTCTGCTCGCCAGCGACGGCGTGTGGGGTACGCTGGGGGATGCGCGGCTGGCCAAGCTGCTCGCTGCCAACGACAACGCCGACCTTATCTCCGCGCGCATCGCCAATGCCGCCAGCGACGCCGGCGCCCAGGACAACTGCACCGCTCTGGTGGTGCGCGTGCTCGAATTGCCGCCCGACGGCCTGCGCGACACGCTGGCGCGCATCGGCGCCCTGCCTCTGCCGCCGCGCCTTAAACCCGGCGAAGTGCTGGACGGTCTGGCCGTCGCCGAGGTGTTGCACGAATCGCGTGTCACCCTGCTCTACCGCGTGCGGGCAGTGGCCAGCGGACAGGATTTCGTGCTCAAGACCTTGCGGTCCGAGACCGACGCCGCCGACGCCGCCGCGCTGGCGCACGAGGAGTGGCTGGCGCGGCGGGTTGCCAGCGCCGACTTTCCGCAAGTGGTCAGTTGGCCTTCCCGCGCGCATCTCTACTACTTGATGAGCTGGCACGCAGGCGCCACCCTGGCGCGCCATCTGGAACAGGGCCGGCGGTTTACCCCGGTCGAGGCCGCCGACCTGGCCACGCGCACGCTCAAGGCGCTGGCCGCGCTGCACCGCCTGGCCATCGTGCATCGCGACATCAAGCCGGACAACCTGCATCTGGGCGCCGACGGCCGGTTGCGCCTGCTCGATCTGGGCGTCGCCGCATCCGACGGACAGGATGCCGCGGAGATTTTCAACGAGATCAACAATCCGGGCACGCCCTCCTTCATGGCGCCCGAACTCTTCGCTGGCGCCGCCGCCAACGAGGCCAGCGACCTGTATGCCGTTGGCGTCACCCTATATCACCTGCTGACGCGCAAGTATCCCTATGGCGAGATCGAACCTTTCCAGAGCCCGCGCTTCGGCGACCCGCTGCCGCCCACGCGCTACCGGCCGGACATACCCGACTGGCTCGAATCGGTGATCCTCAAGGCCGTCGCCCGCGACCCGGCCGACCGCTTCGAGACCGTCGAGGAGTTTTTGCTGGCATTGGAGCGCGGCGCCCAGCGCCCCTTGCGCGTGGCGCGCCGCACGCCGCTGTTGCAACGCGATCCGACGCTGGGCCTGAAACTGCTCGCGGTCGGCTCCCTGGCAGTGAACTTGTTGCTGATGTTCCTGCTGCTGGCGCGCTAACCGCCTACTTCCTCGCCTGCCGCAGCATCAGGACGTTGCCGAACACCGACAGCGCCACCCCGGCGGTGGTGAGCCAGGTCCAGGCGAATTTTTCGAAGAAGTAGGAGATCACCAGGGCCACGATGGGCACCATCACGCCGATGTAGCCGGAACGGGCGGCGCCGATCCTGTTGATGAGCGTGATATAGCAGGCGAAGGTAATCACCGAACCGAACAGCGCGAGATAGGCCAGCGACAGCAGGTAGCCCGCGCTCATGTCGAAGTCCAGCGGCTGCCCCGCCGCCAGGCCGATCGCCAGCGCCAGCGCGCCGCCGTAGAGCATTCCCCAGGACAGGCTGCTCCAGGTGGAGTAGCCGCGCTTCTGGTTGCGCAGGGCGGTCATGCTGCCCGCCGAGGAGGACAGCACCGACAGCATGGTCAGCAGCGCGCCGAGTCCCGCATTGCGGCTGGTGGCGAGCTGGCCGAACTCCGTCCAGAAGACGCAGACGATGCCCGCCACGCCGAACAGCGCGGCGAGCGCGACGCGGCGCGACATAGGCGTGCCGAAGAAGAAGCGCGCGGCCAGCATGTTGATCATCGGGCTGGCGGAATAGCCGACCGCGACCATGCCCGAGACGATGTAGGTCTCGGCGTGATAGACCAGGATGTAGCCGATGCAGAACATGAAAGCGCCGAACAGCAGGAAATCCAGGTGCTGGCGGAACCCGAAGGACAGCGGCTGTCGGCGCCAGCGGCAGTAGCCGAACAGCACCGCCGAGGCCAGCAGGAAGCGGTAGGCCACCGACATCTCGGGGGCGACCGTGCCGAGCTGGAAGGTGATGGCGAGCCAGGTCGAGCCCCAGATGGCGACGCAGATCGAGAACAGCTGGGCGGTGGAAGCGGGCATGGCGGGACAAGGATGCGGCGGGGCTAGACCAAGCGCGCGATTCTATTCGGCGCCGCCTCGTTTGTCATCTCGTTTGTCATCTCATTTGTCATGTATGCGCCCTATCGACGCACGGCGGCCTCAGGTCAGCTTGTTCTGCCAGA
>CAYHXK010000168.1:0-6050 GCA_964360125.1 uncultured Sterolibacterium sp. | reverse complement strand
ACTACCCTTCGTTGCGGGTGGCCGACAATATCGCCTCGCCGCTGAAGCTGCGCGGAGAAAAGCACATCGCCGAGCGCGTCCGCGCGCTGGCGGCCAAGCTGCACATCGAGATGCTGCTCGACCGCTATCCGGCCGAACTCTCGGGTGGCCAGCAACAGCGCGTGGCGCTGGCGCGCGCACTCGCCAAGGGTGCGCCGCTGATGCTGCTCGACGAACCCCTGGTCAACCTGGACTACAAGCTGCGCGAGGAATTGCGCGAGGAGTTGTCCCAACTGTTCGCCGCCGGCGATTCGACGGTGATCTACGCCACCACCGAGCCCGGCGAGGCTTTGCTGCTGGGTGGCTACACCGCCGTGATGGATGCCGGCGAACTTTTGCAGTACGGACCCACCGCCGAAGTGTTCCATACGCCGAATTCGCTGCGCGTGGCACGCGCCTTCAGCGATCCTCCGATGAACCTGATCGGCGCCGAAGCGGTGACGCTGGGGGTGCAATTGAATGCCGGCCCGGCGCTTTCGATTCCGCTGCCGGCGGTGGTTTCGAAAAGCCTGACGACAGCGTTGACCGTCGGCGTACGCGCCAGCGCGCTGCGCCTGCAGGCCCGCGACGGCGACGTGGCCTTGCCCGGCATGGTGGAGCTCGCCGAAATATCCGGCTCGGATACCTTTGTGCACCTGTCCACCGCCGTGGGCGAAGTGGTGGCGCAGCTCACCGGCGTGCATTTCTTCGACCTGGGCGCAGCGCTCACGCTGCATCTCAGTCCGGCGCAGGTGTATGTATTCGATGCGCAAGGCGCGCTGCTGGTGGCGCCCCGCCGGCCTGTGGGGCATTTATGCCCCACAGGGTATTCAAGTCCCGGAGGGTTCTGAGTTGGCGTGCATCGATCTCGATCTCTCGCATTCGTACCTGCCCAATCCGCAGAAAGAAGCCGACTATGCTTTGCTGCCGCTGCAGATGAGCTTTGCCGATGGCGGCGCCTATGCGCTGCTTGGCCCTTCCGGTTGCGGCAAGACCACCATGCTCAACATCATGTCGGGCCTGCTGGCGCCATCGCAGGGAAGCGTCAAGTTCGACGGCAATGACGTGACGCGATTCAGCCCGCAGCAGCGCAATATCGCCCAGGTGTTCCAGTTTCCGGTGATCTACGACACCATGAGCGTAGCCGACAACCTGGCCTTCCCCTTGCGCAACCGCAAGATGCCGGAAGACCGGATCAGGAAGCGGGTCGGCGAAATCGCCGAGATGCTGGAGCTAAGCGATCAGCTCGACCGGCGCGCCGCGGATCTTGCGGCTGACGCCAAGCAGAAGATCTCGCTCGGTCGCGGCCTGGTGCGGCCCGATGTCTCGGCTGTTCTTTTCGACGAGCCATTGACCGTGATCGATCCGCACCTGAAATGGCAGCTGCGGCGCAAGCTGAAACAGATTCACCATGAGTTGAAGCTCACCCTGATCTACGTCACGCACGACCAGGTCGAGGCGCTGACCTTCGCCGATCAGGTGATGGTCATGACACGCGGCCGGGCGGTGCAGGTGGGCAGCGCCGATGCATTGTTCGAGCGGCCGCAACACACCTTTGTCGGCCACTTCATCGGCTCGCCGGGCATGAACTTCCTGCCGGCTCGGGTGGTGAACGGGGCACTCGCTGTCGCCGGACGCCCGCTGGCATTACCGCCAGGACTTGCCTTGCCCGAAGGCGAACTCAAACTCGGCGTCCGACCGGAATATGTCGCGCTGACAACCGCCGACGACCCGGCGGCCCTGCCGGTGACGGTGGCGCAGGCGCTGGACATCGGCACCCATGTGCTGTTGACCGGCCAATGTGCCAGTGGCGCCAGTGGTGCCAGGGGCGATTTGACGATCAAGGCGCGCCTGAGTCCCGAACTTGCGCCGCCACGCCGTGGCGACAGCGTCTGGCTGCGGGTGCTGGGGCCGCACACCTGCTTCTACCAGAACGAGGAGCTCGTCCCGTGAGTACCATAAAACCCGTAAACCAGAAGGCCTGGTGGCTGGTGCTGCCGGTGGTCGTCTGCGTGGCGTTCTCCGCGGTGCTGCCGCTGATGACGGTGGTGAACTATTCCTTGCAGGACATCATCTCGCCCGAGCGGCGCGTCTTCGTCGGCACCGAGTGGTTTGCGGCGGTGATGCGCGACGAGGAGTTGCACGCCGCCTTGTGGCGACAACTGACTTTCTCGCTGGCGGTGCTGACGGTGGAGATCCCCCTCGGCATCATGCTGGCACTGTCCATGCCGGCCAAGGGCTGGAAGGCCTCGGCCGTGCTGGTGGTGGTGGCGTTGTCGCTGCTGATCCCCTGGAACGTGGTCGGCACCATCTGGCAGATCTATGGCCGCGCCGACATCGGCTTGCTGGGCGCCATGCTGCAGAAGATGGGGTTCGAGTACAGCTACACCGGCAACGCCACGCATGCCTGGATCACCGTGCTGACCATGGACGTGTGGCACTGGACGCCGCTGGTGGCGCTGCTGTGCTACGCCGGGCTGCGTTCGATCCCCGACGCGTATTATCAGGCCGCGCGCATCGACGGCGCATCCAAGTTCGCGGTGTTCCGCTACATCCAGTTGCCCAAGATGCGCGGGGTGTTGATGATCGCGGTGCTACTGCGCTTCATGGACAGCTTCATGATCTATACCGAACCTTTCGTCCTCACCGGCGGCGGTCCTGGCAACGCCACCACCTTCCTCAGCGAATACCTGACGCAAAAAGCCGTCGGCCAGTTCGACGTAGGCCCGGCGGCGGCGTTCTCCCTGATCTACTTCCTGATCATCCTGCTGCTGTGCTTCATCCTCTACAACTGGATGCAGCGCGTCGGCACGGCCGACAAGGAGGGCGCCGGACATGAATGAGGAGCGCTTCCGGAAACGCACGCTGTTCCTGATCGTCTACATGGTCTTTGCGCTGTTGCCCATCTACTGGATGGTCAACATGAGCTTCAAGACCAACGAGGAGATTCTTTCCAGTTTTTCATTCTTCCCCCAGCACTTCACCTGGGACAACTACCGGACCATCTTCACCGATGCGGCCTGGTACTCCGGCTACATCAACAGCCTGATCATCGTCGCCATCAACATGACGATCTCGATCGGCGTGGCGCTGCCCGCCGCCTATGCCTTCTCGCGCTACAGCTTCCTCGGCGACAAGCATCTGTTCTTCTGGCTGCTGACCAACCGCATGACGCCGCCGGCGGTGTTCCTGCTGCCCTTCTTCCAGCTCTATAGCACCCTCGGGATGATGGACACGCATATCGCGGTGGCCTTGGCGCACCTGGTGTTCAACGTGCCGCTGGCGGTGTGGATACTGGAAGGCTTCATGAGCGGCATTCCGCGCGAAATCGACGAGACCGCCTACATCGATGGCTATTCCTTCCCGCGTTTCTTCCTGACGATCTTCCTGCCGCTGATCAAGTCCGGCGTCGGCGTGACGGCGTTTTTCTGCTTCATGTTCAGTTGGGTGGAGCTGTTGCTGGCGCGCACCCTCACCAGCGTCGATGCCAAGCCGATCGTCGCCACCATGACCCGCACCGTCTCGGCCTCGGGCATGGACTGGGCCACCTTGGCCGCCGCCGGGGTGCTGACCATCGTGCCGGGCGCCATCGTGATCTGGTTCGTCAGGCATTACATCGCCAAGGGCTTTGCGATGGGGCGGGTGTGACATGTCAAGTGTAGATGTCAGGCCAAAGACACAAATTTGCGGTTCGTTATGCAGGAGTTGAACCATGTTTGACTGGATGGTGTGGACTACGCCGGTAGCGATTTTCTTCATCGGCATCGCACTGCTGCTGGCGGGCATGACGGTGTGGGAGATCAAAGCGCCGACGACGCTGCGCAAGGGCTTCCTGCCCATCGCGACGACGCGTGGCGACCGGCTTTTTATCGGATTGTTGGGCGCGGCGTATATAAATCTGGCATTCATCGGTCTTGCCGGGAAGCTTGCCGAGTGGCTGCGGCTTGAGCAGGAGCCGAGCGTGTGGATCAGCTTTGCAATTTCGATAGCCGCGCTGGTGCTGGTGATGAGAAAAGGCTGAGTCGTTTCTGGGAATCCGGCCCGAAGCTTCCCCGGGGCCGTGGTGACCAACACTACACACGGGGAAGCCTATGAACTGGGAGATAAACAATGAAATTACGCTATACGACAATGGCTCTGGCCGTCGCTTGCGCGCTGGCCGGACATGCCTGGGCCGGCGAGGCCGAGGCCAAGAAATGGGTCGACGGTGAGTTCCAGCCATCCACGCTGAGCAAGGATCAGCAGATGGCCGAGATGAAGTGGTTCATCGAGGCCGCCGAGAAGCTGCAGGCCAAGGGGGTTAAGGAGATTGCGGTGGTCTCCGAAACCATCACCACCCACGAGTACGAGTCCAAGACGCTGGCCAAGGCCTTCGCGGAAATCACCGGCATCAAGGTCAAGCACGACCTGATCCAGGAAGGCGACGTGGTCGAGAAGCTGCAAACTTCGATGCAGTCGGGCAAGTCGATCTACGACGGCTGGATCTCCGACTCCGACCTGATCGGCACGCACTACCGCTACGGCAAGATCATGAACCTCACCGACTACATGGCCGGAGCGGGCAAGGAGTTCACCAACCCCGGCCTCGACCTGAAGGACTTCATCGGCACCAGCTTCACCACCGGCCCGGACAAGAAGCTGTACCAGTTGCCCGACCAGCAGTTCGCCAACCTCTACTGGTTCCGCGCCGACCTGTTCGCCCGCAAGGACCTCAAAGACAAGTTCAAGGCCAAGTACGGCTACGACCTGGGCGTGCCGCTGAACTGGAGCGCCTACGAGGACATCGCCGAATTCTTCACCAACGACGTGAAGACCATCGACGGCAAGCCGATCTATGGCCACATGGACTATGGCAAGAAAGATCCGTCGCTGGGCTGGCGTTTCACCGACGCCTGGCTGTCGATGGCCGGCACCGCCGATATCGGCATCCCCAACGGCAAGCCGGTCGACGAGTGGGGCATCCGCGCCTCGGCCGACGGCTGCACGCCGCAGGGCGCGTCGGTGTCGCGCGGCGGCGCCACCAATTCTCCGGCCGCCGTGTACGCGTTGACCAAGTATGTCGACTGGATGAAGAAATATGCGCCCAAGGAAGCCACCGGCATGACCTTCGGCGAAGCCGGCCCGGTGCCCGCGCAGGGCCAGATCGCGCAGCAGATCTTCTGGTACACCGCCTTCACCGCCGACATGACCAAGCCTGGGTTGCCGGTGGTCAACCCCGACGGCACGCCGAAATGGCGCATGGCGCCCGGCCCGAACGGCCCGTACTGGAAGCAGGGCATGCAGAACGGCTACCAGGACGTGGGCTCGTGGACCTTCTTCGACAAGCACGACGCCAACAAGACGGCCGCGGCCTGGCTCTACGCGCAGTTCATCACCGCCAAGACCACCTCGCTGAAGAAGACCATCGTCGGCCTGACGCCGATCCGCGAGTCGGACATCCAGTCCAAGGCGATGACCGACCTGGCGCCCAAGCTCGGCGGGCTGGTCGAGTTCTACCGCAGCCCGGCGCGCGTAGCCTGGACGCCGACCGGCACCAACGTGCCCGACTATCCGAAGCTGGCGCAGCTGTGGTGGAAGAACGTGGCGGTGGCGGTGACCGGCGAGAAGACGCCGCAGGCCGCCATGGACAACCTGGCCGAGGAAATGGACCAGGTCATGGGCCGCCTGGAGCGCGCCGGCATGGCCCGCTGCGCACCGAAGCTGAACCCCAAGGGCGACCCGAACAAGTGGCTGAGCGACAAGGGCGCGCCGTGGAAGAAGCTGGCCAACGAAAAGCCCAAGGGTGAAACCATCGCCTATGAGACGCTGCTGAATGCTTGGAAGGCCGGCAAGGTTCGCTGATCAACGACTTTCCAGTGTCAAACCTCAGCCGCGCGCGTGCCAAGTGCCGCGCGCGGCTTTTTCTTCACTGAAATCGATGAAATAGCGGATTTAGCAGGTTTCGACTACGCTGAATATTGCAGGCAACGGAGCATGTAGTGCTAAGGAACATGCAAGCCGCACGCACGTTCAGGCGGACCACATGCTATACA
>CAYHXK010000167.1:0-6068 GCA_964360125.1 uncultured Sterolibacterium sp. | reverse complement strand
GAAGCGCGGCAAACAGACTGATGGTATGACCGGCGCGGTGCGGAGTGTAACACGTTACACGTAACACCCGGAGAGTATGGGCGCGCGACTATTTACGGGTGGCCAGCGGTGAATACCGGGAGTTCACTCCCACACGATCTTGCCCAAGCCATTCAAGCTGACATTGCGCCGGGCGGGATTCCCATGCACGGTCGCTGAACCTATGCCGTTCATACTCAGGGTGACCTCCTGGCTGACAAACAGCGTGGCGTTGCCGACCCCATTGAGTTTTAGGATTGCCGTCTCCGCTATCAACTGTCGTGCGTCCAGAGTGCCTACGCCGTTTAGCCTGGCCTGGAGCAGCTTGCTGTTGCCAACGAGAGTGACGCGACCAACCCCCGGCAGAGCAAGCTCTAACTGCTCGCTCTGCTCCGCATTCAGGTTCAGCTTGCCGACACCACTGAGGCGGGCATCGATAACCTTGTAACGTCCTTTGATATCGAGGTTCCCTGCGCCTTCCAGCACCAGCCGCAACGCGTCGCCGCTAAAGCCGGCGACGACCGCTGACCCGGCACCGGCCAAGACCACCTCGCGCAATGCCGGAAGCGTTAGTTCCGCCCGTAACTGCGGCTTGTTGAAGTGGAATCCGCTCACCTCGGTATCGATGCGCAGGGTATCGCCACTTTGTTCGGTAAGGATATTCGGTAGCCGGCGCCTTTCGGCGTAGACGGTCAGGGATGGCGTGGCGCCCTGCTTCACCTTCAGGTCGAGTTGCCCGTCAAGCCGAATATTGACCACTCGCGCGTCGATGGCGCGGGTCTCGCCCACTTCGTCCTCCGCACCGGCCGCTCCGGCAAGCAGGGCTGAAAATGCCAAGGGTAGCAACAGCTTCAGAATTTTAGCCATCGTGGCTGCTCCGGGTTGTCGGATTTCGCTCAGCATTCTCACCTCACTGCTACTGGACGACGGAAGTTCACGCGTTCCGGCTGGAATCAGTCGCCGGCTGACCGGCCAGGTTACCGCTCGCCGTCTGGCTGGCTACGCCCGCCTGGGCGTAATGCTCTGCCAGGCTCAACGAGCCGCCCAACACGCAGAGTGCGGCTAGCATCGCCATTACACCGGCCAGAATCCGTACTTGCCTGCTCACTATGCTCATTGCGTTCATGTTCATCTCCTCTCGGACCAGCGCCCCCGCGCTGTTGATTGAACTCTAGATGAACTGTTTGCCAGATTCGAGCGGCTTGCGACGAAGCGTCCTGGAAACGCCGCGAAATACCGATTCCGGTGACGAATGAACCCGGACAATCAGGCCGAATCGAGGTGCTTCCATAGATACCAGGAGGCCACCGATCGATAGGGCCGCCAGGGCTCGGCCAGATTCTCGAAGTCCGCTCCATCGCCATAAAGCTGCCTGACCGCCCGGTACAATCCGGCATCGCCGAGCGACAGGATATCCGGACGTTTGAGCGTGAAGATCAGGAACATCTCGGCGGTCCAGCGGCCTATCCCCGGCACTGCGGTTAAAGTGGCCATCACGGCATCGTCGGTTTGCCTGCGCAAATGCGGGAAATTCAAGGCGCCGTCCTCGACCCGTCTGGCCAACCCAAGGATATACCGTACCTTGGCCGAGGATAACCCGGCCGCCCGCAGGGAATCCGCCGGCACGGCCAGCATGGCACTTGCCACGAATGGCCGCGCGGTGAGTTGCGCGACACGCGCGGCGATGGTGTCCGCGGCTTTGGCCGACAACTGCTGGCTGATGATGGCCTCGGTCAGCGCGTGGAAAGGCTGGAATGCCCGGCCGGCCAGACGGCAATTGCCGTGCGTCCGCACCAGTTTTGCCATCACCCGATCGGATTTGCCGAGATGCCGCTCGGCCGCGCGCAGCCTTTCGCTCGTCAGTACCAGGGGGCGCTTGGTGGGAGGATTCAAGGTGGGTCGATCCGGTTTCATAAATCGCCTTCGTGTTGGCCGACGTGAAAATCCGCGACACCACGACGCAAGCCCGGCTAAATTTGATCGGCGCCGCCAGTCTCGGGAGCATCCTCCAGTATTACTTGATTGCGGCCGGCGTGCTTGGCTCGATAAAGTGCCTTGTCTGCCGCCTCGCACAGTTTGGCGGAATCGCCGAAGGACGAAACATCGGCAATCCCGCAGCTAAATGTGGCGGAAAATTGAATTTCACCCGCCTGATGGCGCAGCTGTGAAAAATCCTTGCGAATGGCATTCAGCACTTTCACTGCCGCCGCCCCATCGGCATCGCTCAACACCACCGCGAATTCCTCGCCGCCATAACGCCCGACCAGGTCAGCCTCGCGCAAGCGCTGCTTGAGCAAGCGCGCCAGGCTTTTGATCACGCGGTCCCCGACCGGGTGGCCGTAGCTGTCGTTCACCTGCTTGAAGTGGTCAATATCGATCATCGCAAAGGACAGCGGCGTCCCCCGCCGTTTTGACCGTGTCACTTCACGGATCAACTGGTCCTTGATGGCGGTGTGGTTGAGCAAGCCGGTCAGGCTGTCGCTCACCATGAAAGCGCGCAGAATCAAGGAACGCCTGATCCGGTTGATCACGGATGAAATCAGATGCTGCGCCTGTATCGGCTTGGTGAGGAAATCATCCCCCCCCAGCCCCATGGCGAAAAGCTGCTTGTCGAGATTTTTTTCGACGGAAAGAAATACAATCGGAATGCTGACAAAAGCATCCTGTTGCCGAATCACCTTGGCTAATTCCATGCCATTGCATTCCGGCATATAAATATCGATCAGGATCAAGTCCGGAGTAAACTCAAGCAGCGTTTCCATCACGTTAAATGGGTTGTTGACCGCCTTCACCACGATTCCGGCCTGCTCCAGTACCGCAGAGTAATAGGCGGCAAGCACTTCCGAATCGTCAACAATCAAGATCCGGTATGGCGCGGGGGGTTGGGCCGAGGTCAGCACATCCAGCTTGTCGATCAGATTGCCGATGTTAATTGGCTTGCTAAGACAAGCGATGCTGCCGGCACGTACTGCCTCCAATCTTGTCGCAAATTCATCGTGCGCAGTAAGAAAAACTACAGGGACGGGAATATCACGCCCCCGCTGAATTTCTTTCATTATTTCAATCCCGCCCTGACTAGATTCAGGAAATGTGACGTCCATCAGCACCACGACATCCGGGCTGGCCTGCATGGCAAGCTGGAAATCCGCCAGTGTATTGAATACGCTAACATCATAGCCAAAGTAACTCAACTGGACTTGCAGTTCCTCCGCAAGCGCGCGCTCATCCTCCACTACAAAAATACGGTGGCAGCCAACTGATATTTGGTCAGGTCGCGCAATCGCAATCAATCCAGGCTGATCGCCAGTCGAAGCATCTCTGTGTAGGGCTACTTGTTGAAGCTCGCTCAGAAAAACTTGTATGCGTTTACGCTGTTCCTCGCTTGGCGCCGCTTTAGCCTGCATGATCTGTTTGAGATATTCCCCCATGTTGCTCGCCACGTCACTGAGCAATGTAAACCCGAAGGTCTTTCCCGATCCGGTCAGAATATGCACAATGCGGTACAAGGTTTCAAAGCCCTGCTCATCCCAGCCATCCTGGGGCAACTGCTCCCACACCTGTTCAAGCTGTTTGAGTTTTTCAGGCAATTGTGCGGCGTAGGAATCGCTCAAGACTTTTAGCTTTGCCAGAAACATTCCCGCATCAGCCATGACAACGCTCCCAGATAGCCTGCACCTGGCTGGATAAGGTCATCGGATCGAAGGGTTTTGGAATCACTTCGACCGCACCGATTTCCTTGTAACCCGCGACCTCACCGGGTTGAACCTTGGCGGTCATAAAAATTACCGGTGTGCCGGCTAACTGAAGCAGTCCGCGCAACTTCTTGAGGGTGGTCGGTCCATCCATTTCCGGCATCATCACGTCCAGCAAAATGAGTTGCGGCTGGAAATCGGGCGCCCGACTGAGCGCCTCGTTCCCGGAGCTGCATATTTCTACCGTAAAGCCACCCAGGGTTTCCAGCGCAAGGCGCGCCACCGTCTGGATATCCGGCTCATCCTCCACATACAAAATGCGCGTCAGCTTGTCTGCCATTGCTAGGCCCTCTCTTTGAAACAGCTCTCGATCCTGTTCAGCACGTTGGCCGCATTGAGCGGCTTGACCAGGAAACCGGAAGCACCCCTTTTGATCGCCTCGCTGACCCTGTCCATCGTCGCCTCGGCACTCACCATCATCACCTTGACTGCCGGATTCATCTTGTGAATTTCATCCAGCGTCTGCAAGCCGTCCATTATCGGCATGTTGATATCCAGCAGCACCAGATCCGGCTTCAGCCTCGCGCACAATATGACGGCGTTCACACCATCGGCGGCTTCGCCTACCACCTGGTAGTTCTCGCTTTGCAGAATGAGTTTCAGCATCTGGCGCATAATGCTGTCGTCATCTACCACCATTACCGAAGGTTTTCTGGTCTTTTCCATATTATTTGGCGCCGCCGATCAATCGCTTGATAGTTGCCAGCAACTGCGCATTATCGGTGAGCGACTTCACCAGCGCCGCATCCACCTCTTTTGCGTCCTCCAAACCAATTTCATACACGGAGAACACCAGCACCGGAATGGGTGGCGAATTTCCCTTCAACAGCGGCAGCAATTCCCTGCCTGAACCATCCGGCAAATCCAGATCGAGAATCACCAAGTCATAACGGCACTGGGCGATCATTTGCCTGGCTTCAGCCAAGTTTATGGCTTGGATCATATCCGCCACTTCATCCACAACCCCATGCACCACATGAAAAATATCCGGATCATTCTCAACATGCAACACTTTGGGGCGCGCCCGTCCTGATCTTCCCACAACTCCGTTGAGCATAGACAGCAATCGTTCCTGATTGACCGGTTTATCGATCCACTCGATGACGCAGAACTCCTCCCCATTCAACTCATGCTTGCCCTCAGATGCCTTGGCGGAAACCACCACAATCGGCAGACTGGCGGTCGCCCGATGCTCGCGCAACTCACGGAGCAGCGAAATGCCGCTCTGTCCCGGCAATGCAAGATCAAGCGTCATCGCCGCATAGCCCCCCTGCGCCAGCAATTGCTTGGCCTGATTCGCATCGTAAGCTATGTCCACGGCATATCCAGCCTGTTCCAGCATCATGCGCAAAACGGTAGCGGTATCGCGACTATCTTCACACACCAGAACTCTGTGCGCGGAGCTATCGATACAACGACCGATTTCAGGAAGTTTTCTTTCTATCCATTCAGGTAATTCAACATAAAAGGTGGTCTGCACATTTGGTTGCGAGTCAAACCAGATGCTGCCGCCCATCTGTTCGACGATCACCTTGGCAATGGAAAGCCCCAGGCCGGTCCCGCCTTTTTTGCGGCTATCGGAAGAATCGGCCTGGGCAAATTTCTGGAAGATGCGATCCTTGAACTCATCCGGAATGCCCGGTCCATTGTCCTTCACCGATACACGGATACGCCGGTCAATACGTTCAACCGCAACCAACACCTTGCCGCCTGCGGGAGAATACTTGGCTGCATTCGAAAGCAGGTTGGCAAATACTTGCATCATCCGGTTGCTATCCACGCTGACCATCGCATCGGGTAGCTTGCTTTCCATCTCATAACTAACTTTGTACTGCTCGGCATAGGCTTGATTTCCGTCCAGCGCCTGTTTCAACAACGGCATGAGTTTGACCGGGCTGACATTGAACTCCATCTTGCCTGCCTCGATTTTTTCCATATCGAGAATATCGTTGACCAGCAGGATCAAACGTTCGCTGTTCTTATGCGCAATATCGACCAGCGGTATGGCTGCCGCCGGTAACTCACCCACCACTCCCCCGGCAATCAACGCCAGCGCGCCACGAATCGAAGTCAGGGGTGTGCGCAACTCATGGCTCACGGTGGAAAGGAAATCCGATTTGGCGAGGTTGGCTTTTTCCGCGACAGATCTGGCGCTCTCCAGCTCGGCGTTTTTTCCAGCAATACCTGATCCAGACGTTTGCTCTCCGTGACGTCGCGCGCAGCGGCGAACACGCCTTGCAGCCTCCTGTCCCGGTCGTAGAAGGTGGTCGCATTGTAGGACACCACCGTTTCCTTGCC
>CAYHXK010000166.1:0-6076 GCA_964360125.1 uncultured Sterolibacterium sp. | reverse complement strand
TGCCTCATGCGGGCTGCCGGCCGCTGCAGTAGTCTCGGCAGCAGTGCCGGCCGTGGGTGCCGGGGGTGCCGGCGCCAGCCGGACCAGCAAGTGCGGGACACTCAAAATACCCGCAATGCGCTGCCGTTCCGCCGGACTCAGCGAGTCGAGCAATTTGACGATATCGGCGATGCGCTGTGCCGACTGCATGCCGCTGGCCCGGAAGATCAAGCGATCGCGTTCGGCAAAGTTGATGGCGGCACTCAGCAATTGGGCGACGATCAGTCCGCCGATCAGGATCAGCACCAGGCGACCGAACAGGGATTGCGGCAGCCAACGCATCATCACTCCCCCTCCCCCGCCACCGAAACAGCCAGAACGTAGCCTTCGCCGCGTACCGTCTTGATCAGACGCGGAGTGCGCGGATCGTCGCCGAGTCGATGACGCAAGCGGCTGACCTGCACGTCGATGCTGCGGTCGAGCGGGTCGGCCTGCTTGCCTTGCGTCAGATCCACCAGTTGGTCGCGGTTGAGAACCCGGTTGGGATGGCCGAGAAAAATTCGCAGCAAACGGTACTCCGCGCCGCTCAGGGGCGTCACCACGCCGCCGGCGGAAACCAGGTGACGCTGCGCCGTGTCGAGCAGCCAGCCGGCAAATTCAATGTGACGCTTTGCATCGGGACGCAGGTTGTCCGGCAGGCTGCGGGAACGCCGCAGAATCACCTTGATGCGCGCCAGCAGTTCGCGGGCGCTGAAGGGTTTGGGCAAATAGTCGTCGGCGCCCATTTCGAGGCCGACGATGCGGTCGGTTTCATCGCCGCGCGCCGTCAGCATGATGATGGGAATGTCCGCGTTGTTGCTGCCGGGTTTTGCGCGCAGATTGCGGCACAGCGTGAGTCCGTCGTCGCCGGGCAACATCAGGTCGAGCACGATCAGGTCCACGCGAGCGGCTTCCAATGCCAGCCACATGGCCTTGCCGTCGGCCACTGCGGTCGTTCTCATGCCGTTCTTGAGCAGATAACTGCTGAGCAGCTGGCGTATCTCGGCGTCGTCATCGACGATCAGGATGTGGTCTGGCGCTTCCATGCCTGCATTTATAACGCCTGGCGGGAAAAACTGGAAACAAAAATGTATCGCAATGTGTCAATCATGCCCTTCGTCGCACTGCGCTACAAAACAGCGCCGCGCTGACATTTTCCGCTTACATGCTTGCGCTTAAATGGGAACCGTCGTGAAGGCATTCCTTCCTTCTGGCCGGCAACAGGCTCCCGCCGGCCATCCACTCATCACTGACAGGAGAATCATCATGAAACGCACTTATAAAATCCTTAGCGGCATCGCACTCATTGCATCCCTGGGAATCGCCACAGCCGTCTATGCGCACGGCGGCGGCTTTGGTCCGGGAACTGCTCCCTGCATTGGCAGTGCCCCGGGCATGAGTCAGGGCATGGGCTCCCCAGGCCATGGCCCGATGGGTGGTATGGGCGGGCCGCAGGGGATGCCCGGACATATGGCAGGCGGCGCCAACTTCGATCCTGCCGCCATGATGGAAGGACGCCTCACCTTCCTGAAATCCTCACTGAAAATCACCGACCAGCAGGATTCAGCATGGCAAGCCTTTAGCGCCAAGGCCAAGCAGCAGGGTGAGCCGATGCTGGCGTCGCGTACCGCAATGCACAACGCCACAGGCTCCGCTCCCGAGCGGATGGCCCTGCGTACGACAATGATGCAGCAGCATCTCGGTAATATGGAAACCATGAACGTTGCCCTGAAAGATCTCTACGCCGTCCTGACCCCTGAGCAGAAAGCCGTTGCGGACCAGCATTTCGGCCACATGCGCATGGCTTTCGGCGGGCAACCCAGGTAACTCCCATTGCGGCAAGGTTCGCAGCTTATCGAAAACGGGGAGCGGGAAGTAATGTTCCTGCTCCCTGTATTTTCCGGCCCTTAATTCTTCAGGTAACGGCTCTGCAAGAATCGTTATTTACGATTTCCATCATTTTGAAGGGAACCCCCCATGCAACAGCGCTACAGCCTCATTCTCGCGGCCAGCATCTTGCTTGGCGTTTCGTTAAGCGCACAGGCGCAACAGCACGACTTGCACCAGCAGCAAATGATGCAGGGGCAACAAGCCCAGGCCAAACCCGCCGAGGATGCGCGCCAACTGGTGTTGTTTCCCCAGGCGATGCGCCTGCATACGCTGGCCAACATGCGCGACCATCTGCTCGCCCTGCAGGAAATCCAGATCGCCTTGTCGAAGGAGGATTACGACACGGCCGCCGCTGTCGCCGAACAGCGGCTCGGCATGAGTTCGCTGAAATTGCACGGCGCCCATGATGTCGCGCCTTTCATGCCGGCGGGCATGCGGAATATCGGCACCGAAATGCATCGCGCCGCCAGTCGCCTGGCAACCGACGCCGGCACTGCCAGCGCCACCGGCGATGTCAAGCCGGTGCTGGCTTCGATGGCGCGCGTGACCCAACAGTGCATCGCCTGTCATGCCGTCTATCGGGTACAATAAATTCATGGGGAAAGCAGGTTTTCCATCGCCCGATCGTCGAGCCATGCTTGGCGGAGAACTCCAAACAAACAGTTGCATTATTTTCCGACTCCAGCAAATTGAGGTGAACCATGTATTACATCGTTGCTTCCGACAAATCCTTCGACCAGGCTTCGGCCGATCTTGACGCGGCCGTCAAGCGTCATGGCTTCGGCGTCCTGCATGTCCACGATATCGGCAACACCTTGCGCAGCAAGGGCGTGGCATTCGACAAGGAGTGCAAGGTATTCGAAGTCTGCAATCCGATGCAGGCCGCGAAAGTCCTCAGCACCGACATGCGCCTGAACATGGCGCTGCCGTGCCGCATATCGGTATATACGGAAAACGGGAAAACCTGGATCGGCCTGATCAAGCCGGCGCAAATGCTTTCGGCGTTGTCCCAGGATCCGACCTTGGTGCAAATTGCCAAGGAAGTCGAAGACAAGACCATGCAGATGGTCGATGAGGCGAAGTAAGGCTCCAATCACGCCGGGCCGTGCGGGAAAGCAAATTGCCGGGGAAGATCGGGCGATCATGGTGTTACCGAGCAGCCTGATCAGTTACCTGGACTCAGAGCTGATAGTCGAGTCGCAGCTTGCTCTGTAGCTTGCGTGCCTGCTTCAAGGCTTCCTTGAGTATCAGGCGGTCAAGGTGGTTGAGCATGTCCGGGTCGATGCGGTTGGCGGATTCCGGATTGGTCGCGTTCCCCTGCTGATGACGCAGCCGCAGCATTTGTATGAAGTAGAAACCATCCACCATCGCCGCCAGATCATCCTTGGCAAAGTGCATGCTCGCGGCCACCGCGCGCAATCTTTGCGCCGTGCCGGTATGGGCGACTCCATAGGCCAAGGCAATGATGCGCGCGGCATCGACAAACAGCCGCGAACCGCAGGCTTTCAAGTCCAGCGTATGCGGGTATTTCTCGCTTCCGTCAAAGCCGAAGTCGCGGATGATGCCCAGCGGCGGCCCGACCTGCAAGGCGTTTTCGGCCATGAAGCGCAGGAAGAGTTTTTCGCCGGCGCACTTCGACAGGAGCCAGTCGCGCAATTCGTCGGCAATCGACTCGGCGCCGTAAATTGGCCGGAAATCGAAAAATATTGTGGCGTTCAACAGTGCTTGCGGACTGGCAACATGCATCCAGCCGGAAAACTTGCCGCGCCACTCCTCCAAGGAGAGGCACAATTCCGGATTGCCGGCCATGATATTGCCCTTGCAAAGCCTGAATCCGCAGGCATCGAGCCGCTGGTTGACCTCCGCTGCGAAAGGCAGGAAAACCTGACGGAGCGCTTCTGTTTCGGCTTTGTCATCACGGCCAACTCCGGCACCGCCGGCGGATGTAAATATTATCCCATTGTCCTGATCGGTGCTGAAAGTCTGCTCGAATCGTCCTTCCGAGCCGAAAGCCAGCCAGCACCAGTCGACTTCGGGCAAGGAAAACTCAACGCAGGCGAGTTCGATCACCCGCACCGTCAGATGATCGTTGAGCGTCGAGATCAGCTGGGTGAGAGATTCGGCGCCGCTGCCGTCGGCGAGCATTTGCATGGTCAGGCGACGGATTTCACCGGCAGCCGCGATCAGCGCATCCATGTCGCGGGCGTTGCGGATGGCGCCGCTGATTGTCTTGGCTTCGCCGCGCTGCAAGCCGTAGATATCGTTCTGGGAGACCACGCCGGTCAGCCGGCCGCTGGCATCGACGACCATGACATGATGTACATCGTGGCGCGCCATCAGCAATGCGGCCTGATATACCGTGGCGCGCCAGTTAAGCAGAACCAGGCCGCTGTCGCTCATCACGGCGGAAATCCATTGCTCCAGATCGCAGGATTTCGCCGCGACACGATGCAACAGATCGCGCAGGGTAAAGATGCCGATCGGCTTGCCGCTTTCCGGCTCGACGATGACGATGGAGCCAACCCGCTCCTCGGACATCGTCTGCAGCGCAGCCCGCAACGATGTTTCCGGCGAGGCGGTCACGGGCTTGCGGCGTATCAGGGCTTCAAGCTGGCTGTGCAGGGTCAGGCCTGGGACGTCGGAAGCGGTTGGTTGCATGATCGATCGCTCAATACTTGATTCTGGCATAGTAGGTCTGCCGGGCGGCGAGCAGCGCGTCTCCCAGCGTTTTGATGCCCATGGCATTGAGCAGCGGAATCATCCTGAGAAACACTTCGCCGGTGACGATTGCGTCGCCCAGCGCCGTATGCCGGCCGATGATGGTGATGCCAAGGCGTTCGGCGATGGCCTCAAGCTGGTGCGACTCCTGGTTCGGATGAACCACCGCCGACAGCAACAGCGTATCCAGCACCGGCTGGGTAAACTGGACGCCGGTGGATGCCTCCTTGAGCTGCAGAAAGCGCATGTCGAAGGCGGCATTGTGCGCCACCAGCACGGTGTCCTCGCCGAACTTAAAAAATTTCGGCAGTATCCGGTCGATGGTCGGCTTGCCGGCCAGCATTTCCGCAGTAATGCCATGAATGGCAATCGATTCGGCACGCAAGCGCCGGCACGGATCGATCAACTGCTCGAAGCTTTCATGGCGCAGCAGGCGGCCATTGACGATGCGCACTGCGCCGATCTGGATGATCTCGTCGCCGGCGGAAGGATCGAGACCGGTGGTTTCGGTATCGAACGCGGTATAGGTGAGGTCGGCGAGCAGCCGTGCATCCAGGGCATGATCCTGCCCGCTGCGCCTGAACAGGTCGAAGTCGTAGTATTCGGGACGGCTCTCGCCGCGCATCAGGGCGGATGGCTCGACCGCCTTCTGCGGCGTCGCCAGCGGAATCAGCAGGCGGAAATAAGCTTGCTGCGACGCGCTCTCGCGTTGAAACCAGATTTCGCCGCCGTGGCGGTCGATGATATCGCGCAGCGTCAGCGGGCTGGTTTCCCCGGACAGGTTCATCGGTTCCAGTTCCCAGCCATACAGCGTCTCGCTGGACGCTGCCGCACCCGTCCAAACCATGTCAAGTTGGGCCATGCGTTCGCCTTGCGTCAGGCGAATACGCAGCAGGGGGATGTCGAAAACTTCCTGCAGGCGACCCGCCAGATAACTCATGGCCTGTATCAGCGAAAAGCTGTCTACCTTGATCCACATTTCCGGATCGAGCGCATCGACCTTTACGGTCAGGCCAAGCTTAGTCTCGATGCGCCGTTGGGCAGCGGAGACCAGATCGCCCGCCAGAATTTCCTCCAGCGGCCAGCGCGCCTTGAGCAAGCCGGTAAAACCTTCAAGCGTGAGGTCCAGTCGATGCCCCATGCCGCGCACCTCGTCGCCGATGATATGCAGGAATCGGTCGCGCTGCACGACTTCCATCTCGGGATAATGCAGCAGTGTTTCGACGGCTGCGCGAATATTCGCCAGCGTGGACCGGCTCCCTTCCGTCAGGTGCTGCAGCATCTGGTCGCGGCGGGTTTCGCTTTCGACGGACTTGGTGATGTTGTCCAGCAGCAGTACATAGCCGCCGATGGCAGGCGTGGTATTTTCCATTGTCGCTCCCCGACTCTCCGGGAGCCCCGCCCTCCAACTCTCCGAGGGCCCCGCCCTCCAACTCTCCGAGGGCCCCGC
>CAYHXK010000165.1:0-6094 GCA_964360125.1 uncultured Sterolibacterium sp. | reverse complement strand
AAAATGAGTAAGCTACCAGGGCAGTGGGTAATCGACGCTGCCCTCGCGCGCTTTCGCCGCGACGTCTGCCGGCAGGGCGCAGGACTTGCGCGTGCGCATATCCAGGTGCACGGCCACCAGCAGGGTGACCGCCGCGATCTCGCCGGTCTCGAGATTGCGCATTTCGTGGCAGAAGCGCACCAGCTTCTCGCGCACCTCGATCACCCCGGTGCGCACCGCCACCACGTCGCCCGCATGCAGTTCGCGCTGGTAGGCAATGCGCTGGTCGACCGCCGCCATGCCGCAGCCGTTGGCGCGCATGTAGCCGGGCGTGATGCCCAGGGCGGTAAAGAAATTCCAGGTGGCTTCGTCGAACTTGCCGACGTACCACATCACGTTCATGTGCTCCATGTGATCGCAGTGCCACGGATACACCGTGCCGCGATAGGTTTCCAGCATTTCGCCCATGTTGCTTCCTATTCCTCGGCCGGCAGCAGCAACTGCCCGGCCTTCTCCGCCACTTCAGGGGGAAAGGAGCGCGCTCGGCGCGCATCCGGATCCAGGCAGACGACGGTGAAATCGCAAATGGAACAGACTTCATTGGTCTCGGTGTTGAACAGTTCGTGACGAAAGCGCAGCACCTTGTCGCGCAGCTCCAGCACGCCGCTGCGCACCGCCACGGTATCGCCCGGATAGAGTTCCTTCCGGTAGCTGATGTTCTGCTGCACCGCCGCCAAATGGATCGCTCCGCTACGCAGCAGCGACGCGGTCATCCCCAGCATGGCATACAACTGCCAGCAGGCTTCCTCGAAGAACTCCATGTAGGCCCGTACATTGATGTGGCCCATGTGATCCTTTTGCCATTCATGCATCGTGCCGCGCGCGGTTTCGACCATGACTGCCTCCGTCAAACGGAAAAGATCAGGCAGGTGGTGGTGGCGTGGGCGTAAAGCCGGCCGGCGGCGTCGACCAACCGGCCCTCGGCAATGCCGATCTGCTTGCCGACCTGGATCGACGTGCCCTCGGCGCGCACCGGCCCCACCTTGTCGGTCATGGCGCGCAGGAAGTTCACCTTGATCTCCAGCGTAGTGGAGGCCTGACCCGCGGCGAGAGTGCTTTGCACCGCACAGGTCATGCAGGAGTCCAGCAAAGTGGCCTGGTAGCCGCCATGCACCGTGCCTGCCGGGTTGAAATGGGCTTTCGCCGGATGACCCTGAAAAACCACCCGGCCCGGCTCCGCCTCGACCAGGGCGAAATCCAACGTCTGCGCTATCGGCGGTGGCGGCAGCTCGCCGCGCAGCATTTTCTGGAACAGTTCCAGTCCACTGCTCTCCCTGGAAGCCGCCAGGGGCAGCACATCCGGCGAGGGCGCCCTCTGACTGACCGCCTGCGCGGCAGCCAGCCATTCCTTCTGCAATGTCTCGACGTCCTGGCGCATGGTTTCTCCTACATCGTTTCCGCAAACAGTTCGCGACCGATCAGCATCCTGCGGATTTCGCTGGTGCCTTGTTGATTTGGCTCCGGCCGCCGCTTTGCGGCTTAACCTGCGCTGCGCCCAGGTTAGCCTCCGCCCAATCAAAGCGGGCCGCCATCACATAGTCTCCGCAAAGAGTTCGCGACCAATCAGCATCCTGCGAATCTCCGAGGTGCCCGCTCCGATTTCATAAAGTTTGGCGTCGCGCCACAGGCGTCCGGTCGGGTAGTCGTTGACGTAGCCATTGCCGCCCAGCGTCTGAATCGCCTCGCCGGCCATCCAGGTGGCTTTCTCGGCGGAATAGAGGATGGCGCCGGCGGCATCCTTGCGCAGACTGCGGCTGTGGTCCTGCCGGTCGCAGGCCTTGCCGACCGCATACACGTAAGCGCGGCAGGCCTGCCAGGTCGAGTACATGTCCGCCATCTTGCCTTGCATCAGCTGGAACTCGCCGATGCTCTGGCCGAACTGCTGGCGCTCGTGGATATAGGGAATCACCGCGTCCATGCAGGCCGCCATGATGCCCAGCGGACCGCCGGCGAGCACCGCGCGTTCGTAGTCGAGGCCGCTCATCAGCACCTTGACGCCCTTGCCGGGATCGCCCAGCAGGTTCTCCAGCGGCACTTCGCAATCGTCGAAGAACAGCGGGACGGTGTTTGAGCCGCGCATGCCGAGCTTGTCGAGGTGGCTGCCGCAGGAAAAGCCCTTCATCCCCTTTTCGACGATGAAGGCGGTCATGCCGGGATCGCTCCTGGCATAGACGATCAGCGTATCGGCCTCGCCGCCATTGGTGATCCACATCTTGCTGCCGTTCAGCACATATCGACCGCCTTTCAGCTCGGCACGCAATTTCATGCTCACCACGTCGGAGCCGGCGTTGGGTTCGGACATGGCGAGCGCGCCGACATGCTCGCCGGAAACCAGTTTGGCCAGGTATTTTTTCTTCTGCGCGGCGCTGCCGTTGCGGCGCAACTGATTGACGCACAGGTTGGAATGGGCGCCGTAGGACAGGCCGACGCTGGCCGAGGCGCGCGAGATTTCTTCCATGGCGACGATGTGGGCCAGGTAGCCCATGCCCGAGCCGCCGTATTCCTCCTCGACGGTCATGCCGAGCACCCCGAGGTCACCGAGTTTTCGCCACAGGTCGGCGGGAAACTCGTTGTCGCGATCGATTTGCGCGGCGCGCGGCGCGATCTCCCTGGCGGCGAACTGGGCGACGCTGTCGCGCAGCATGTCGATGTCTTCGCCGAGGTCGAAATTCAGTCCGATCATGGTGTTTTCTCCTGGCTGTTCGGAGCGTTTGATGCGTCTGGTTTGTTGTGCATGACCATCAGCGTCTGCTGCATGGTGGCGCAGTGCGTGCTATTTTGTCCCGTGTTGCCGTGCTTCAGCAGGTACGCCTCGCCGCGCGTAATCACCAGACTCCTGCCGGACTTGATCACCTCGCCGATGGCAATCAGCCGCTCCCCTGCGCCGGGTGACAGCAGGTTGAGCTTGTACTCCACCGTCAGCACGTCGCTACCCGCCGGCATCAGGCTGAAGCCGGCGTAGCCGGCGGCGCTATCGACCACCGTGCTGATGATTCCGGCATGGAAAAAGCCGTTCTGCTGGGTCAGATCATCGCGAAAGGGCAAATGGATTTCGCAGCGGCCCGGAGCAATGTCGGCCAGCTCGGCGCCGATCAGTTGCATGACTTTTTGGCGCGCGAAACTGTCGCGCACTTTCTCCTGCCAGTACGGGTCGCGCGGCTCCGGCGGCTGCGGCCGGTGTCCATGCTGCGATGACTGATGCATGCACCCCTCCTTGCGAGATAACGTGACAGAGGCGGATTGTACGTTGACGTTAACGTCAACGTCAACAATCCGTCCCGGCTCGCGCTTGTATCCGCCTCAGGCAGCCCGGCGTGGGCGTTTGGCTTTGCCGCGCGCGCCGCGCTTGGCTTCGGCGGCGAGCAGTTCGCGGCATTGCTGTTCGAATCCGTTGATTTCAGCCAGCAAGGCCGCGACATCCTCGCGCTGCCGCTCCAGAGCGGCACGGCGTTGCGTCAGTGCGGCGAGGAACTTGAGCAGCTGCCCCGCCTCGTCGCGGGCCGAATCGTACATGTCGATCAAGGCCTTGATCTCGGCCAGGCTCAAACCCAGGCGCTTGCCGCGCAAGGCCAGCTTGAGGCGGGTGCGGTCGCGCTTGGAATAGACGCGCTGCAAGCCGGTGCGCTGCGGAAACAGCAAGCCCTGCTCCTCGTAGTGGCGGATGGTGCGCGGAGTCACCTCGAATTCGCGCGACAACTCGCTGATAGTGAATGTGGCTTCGCTCATTTCCTGTTCGGCGCGTATTGGAGCAAATGACGAGGTGATAAATACCCTGAGGGCAATCATGCTCACGAGAGCATTGCTGCACCGCGTCAAAGGAATCATATTCGGGTAAAATGCCCCAATTCCCTGCTGGCGCCGTGCGGCGGAAGTTAAGCAGATTTCGCGGTCCAAGGCAAATTCCCCAGAACAACTTCGGACAAGGTTGTCCCGTCCACATGCATTCCATGCAAATCGTTTACCCCTTCGAGCAACTTCCAGATCCCGCCTCCACGCTTGCTGTCGCCCCCGGAGTAGAGTGGCTACGGATGCCGCTGCCATTCGCACTCGATCATGTGAATCTCTGGCTGATCAAGGATGGGGCAGGCTGGACCGCTGTGGACACCGGCATTGCCCTGGATGGCGTGAAAGATTGCTGGCGCCAGTTGCTGCCCGACTACCCTCTGCAACGCCAGATCGTCACTCACTTTCACCCCGACCATCTCGGCCTGGCCGGCTGGCTGCAGCAAGAAACCCAGGCGCCGCTGTGGATGACCCAGGGCGAATACCTCACAGCGCACATGGTGTGCGAGCAGTTCGGCGGCTACGGCATTCCTGCGATGCTGGCGCTGTTCCTCAGGCACGGCCTGGATGACGGCCGCGCCGCGGCGCTGGCGGAACGCGGCAACGCTTACAAGCGCAACCTGTCGGAAATTCCCGCCACCTATCATCGCCTGTTCGACGGTCAGGACTTCTCTGTCGGCGACCACGCCTGGCGGGTCATCGCCGGCTACGGTCACTCGCCGGAGCACGCGGCGCTTTACTGCGACGACCTTAAGCTGCTGATCTCCGGGGATATGCTGTTGCCGCGCATCACCACCAACGTCAGCGGCGTGGCCTCCGATCCGGACGGCAACCCGCTCGGCCTGTTTCTCGACTCGATCGCCCGCTTCAAGCAGTTGCCGGCCGATACGCTGGTGCTGCCTTCGCACGGGAAGCCGTTTCGCGGCCTGCATGCGCGCATCGCTGCCTTGGAACAGCACCACGCGGAGCGTTGCGCGGAACTGTTGGACAGCATCGAACACCCCACGACCGCCGCCGAACTCATGCCGGTGCTGTTCACGCGGCCGCTGACGGATGCGCACCAGGTCATGTTCGCCCTGGGCGAAACCATCGCCCACTTGAGTTATCTGGAACATGCGCGGCAAATCCTGCGCATCGAAGACCAGGGCATCATTCGATTCGAAAAGTTGCACTGACAAGGAGGCATACATGTCCGCCGGGAAAACTCAACAAACCGCGCAGCAACTTCCCGACTCCCGGGAAATCGCCAAAACCTACGCCGAGGTCGCGGAGCGCGCCTCCAAGCTATTGGTAGAACACGTGCAGCGGCGTCTGCAACAGGGCATCAGTCCCCCGACCGACGAACTAGGCATCGCCCAGTCCTACCTGGACCTGATGGCCAAGCTGCTCGCCAATCCCCTCAAGATAGCGCAGGAGCAAATGCGCCTGATGTGGGATTACTTCTCCCTGTGGCAAAACTCCATGCTGCGCTACTCCGGTCTGCCTGTAGCGCCGATCGCCGCGCCAGCCAAGGGTGACAACCGTTTCAAGGACAGCCAATGGGAAGATAATTTTCTGTTCGACTTGATCAAGCAATCCTACCTTATCACCGCTCGACATGTGCATGACAGCGTCTGCTGTGTGGAAGGCCTCGACGAGATCTCGCAGAAGAAAGTAAACTTCTTCACGCGCCAGTTCATCGACGCGCTCTCGCCGTCCAACTTCGCCCTGACCAACCCGGAGGTACTGCGCGAGACGGCACGGAGCCACGGCCAGAACCTGCTCAAGGGCTTCAACAACCTGCTGCGCGACATCGAGGAAGGCGACGGCCAGCTGCGCGTCAAGATGACCGATCCCTCGGCCTTCGAAATGGGCAAGAACGTCGCCGTAACGCCGGGCAAGGTGGTCTTCCAGAACGAGATGATCCAGCTGATCCAGTTCAATCCGACCACCAAGGAACAGTACAAGCGTCCGCTGCTGATCATCCCGCCCTGGATCAACAAGTACTACATCCTCGACCTGCGCGAGAGCAATTCCTACATCAAGTGGGCCACCGACCAGGGCCACTCGGTATTCGTCATCTCCTGGGTGAATCCGGATGCCAAGCTGGCCATGAAGGGCTTCGACGATTACATGACCGAAGGCGCGCTGGCAGCCATCGACGCCGTCTGCCAGCAGACCGGCGAAAAGGAAGTCAACATGATCGGCTACTGCCTCGGCGGTACGCTGCTCGGCTCGACCATGGGCTACATGGCGGCCAAGAAGGACAAGCGCATCGCCTCGGCGACCTTCT
>CAYHXK010000164.1:0-6100 GCA_964360125.1 uncultured Sterolibacterium sp. | reverse complement strand
GCGATGAACGCGGTGCTGGTGCAGGGCGACGCGGTCGGCGCCACGCTCTACTACGGCAAGGGCGCCGGCGCCGAACCCACCGCCTCGGCGGTGATCGCCGACCTGGTCGATGTCACCCGCATGCACACGGCCGATCCGGAACACCGCGTGCCGCATCTCGCCTTCCAGCCCGATGCGCTGGTCGACACGCCAATTCTGCCGTTGGCGGAAGTGGAAACCTGCTACTACCTGCGGCTGCGCGTCGAGGACAAACCCGGCGTGCTCGCCGAGATTACCCGCATTCTCGCCGACCAGGACATCTCCATCGACGCCATGATCCAGCGCGAGCCGGACGAGGGCGAGGAGCAGACCGACATCATCATGCTGACCCACCTCACCAGGGAAAAAAAGGTGGACGCCGCGATAGCGAAAATCGAGGCATTGCCGGTGGTGAAGCGCAAGGTGATCCGTTTGCGGCTTGAGACCCTGGATAAATAATGCGCTACCTGAGCACCCGCGGCAATTCGCCGCCAAAAAACTTTACCGAGATCCTGCTGGCCGGCCTGGCGCCGGACGGCGGCCTCTATCTGCCGGAAAGCTACCCGCAAATCACGTCAGTCGAACTCTCTGAGTGGCGCGATTTGCCTTACCACGCGCTGGCATTCAAGGTGCTGGAAAAATTCATCACCGACATCCCCGCTGGCGATCTGAAGACCCTGATCGACCGCACCTACACGGCGGCGGTGTATTGCAATCTGCGTCCCGGCGACGCTGCCGCCGAGATTACCCCGTTGCGCACGCTCGAACCTGGCTTGCATCTGCTGGAACTCTCCAACGGCCCGACGCTGGCCTTCAAGGACATGGCGATGCAGTTGCTCGGCAACCTGTTCGAGTATGTGCTCGCCAAGTCCGGCGCGGAACTCAACATCCTCGGCGCCACCTCGGGGGACACCGGCTCCTCGGCGGAGTACGCGATGCGCGGCAAGCGGGGGATCCGCGTCTTCATGCTGTCGCCGCACGGCAAGATGAGCCGGTTTCAGACGGCGCAGATGTTTTCGTTGCAGGACCCGAACATCTTCAACATTGCCGTACGCGGCGTGTTCGACGACTGCCAGGACATCGTCAAGAACGTCAGCAACGATCATGCCTTCAAGAACCGCTACAGGATCGGCACGGTCAATTCGATCAATTGGGCGCGCGTCGCGGCGCAGATCGTGTATTACTTCAAGGGATATTTCGCCGCGACCAGATCCAATCACGAGCAGGTTTCTTTCGCCGTGCCTTCCGGCAATTTCGGCAATATCTGCGCCGGCCACATCGCCCGCAGGATGGGTCTGCCGATCAGGAAATTGATTCTCGCCACCAACGAAAACGACGTACTCGACGAGTTCTTCAGGACCGGCGTGTATCGTCCGCGCGCTACGGCACAGACCTTCCAGACCAGCAGCCCTTCGATGGATATTTCCAAGGCCTCCAACTTCGAGCGTTTCGTTTTCGACCTGGTCGGACGCGACGCAACAACCGTGCGCGAGTTGTGGAGCAAGGTGGATGCGGGCGGGGCCTTCGATTTGTCGCAGACAGGACATTTTGCCGGGATTGCCAAGTTTGGCATGGTATCGGGCACCAGCAGCCACGCCGATCGCCTGGCAACGATCCGCCGCGTCTGGGAGCAGTATGGCGTGATGATCGATACGCATACCGCCGATGGTCTCAAGGTCGGTCTGGAGCGACGCGAGCCAGGCGTGCCGCTGGTATGCCTGGAGACAGCGTTGCCGGTGAAGTTCGAGGAGACCATCCATGAGGCGCTCGGCCGCGAACCGGAACGGCCTGCCGGCCTGGCCGGGATCGAAAGTCTGCCGCAGCGTTTCGAAGTGATGGCGGCGGATGTCCAGGCAGTCAAAGACTTCATCGCGGCACATACTGCATGACGCATCCTGACGCCGAGCAGTTCTGGAACGGCCGGTATACCGCAGCCGGCGAAGATTACCTGTTCGGCACCGCCCCCAACAAGTTTCTGGTGCGGCAGGCGCAGAGACTGCTTCCCGCCATGACGGCGCTGTCGGTCGCCGATGGCGAAGGTCGCAACAGCGTTTGGCTGGCCGAGGAAGGGCTGGCGGTGACTGCGGTCGAGGTATCGCCGGTGGCCTTGCACAAGGCGCAGCGACTGGCCACCGGGCGGCACGTCGCGGTCGACTTCGTGCTTTCCGATATCCTTGCTTGGACCTGGCCTGAAGAGCGTTATGACCTTGTCGCCGGGATTTTTATCCAGTTTGCCGCACCCGCGCAACGTGACGTGATGTTTCGGCGCATGCAGGCGGCGCTCAAGCCCGGCGGTTTGCTGCTGTTGCATGGTTATACGCCGAAGCAGCTGGAATATCGCACCGGCGGCCCATCGGCTGTGGAGAACCTGTACACCGAGAGTTTATTGCGGGAGGCTTTTGAAAGTCTGGAAATCCTGGAATTACGTGAATACGAGGATGTGCTCGAAGAAGGTTCGGGCGGACAACGCGGTCATTGGGGTCGTTCGGCGCTGATCGATCTGGTGGCGCGCAGGAAAGCCGTGGATTGAGCAGCCCCAACCGGCAATTGTTGGGATGTATCGGCACGAAAAAATACCACGGCATGCCGTGGTATTTTTTCGTGGTGTCCAGAACCTTCTTACCGAGTCACCGAACTGATCATATATCCTGATCCAACCCGGATATTCGCAAATTCCGGCAGAAGTTAGAGGTAGATCACTGCCGGAAATACGGTGGCTGCAAGAACCAGGACCAGCCATTCAACATTGAAACGGGCGAGCAGGCCGGTGAAATGCATCACCATGATCACGATTGCGACGATGTAATAGAGGACGAACCACATCTTGATATTCTCCCTTGATTTGCTTGGTATTTGTAATCCGGCTGAACCGAACTAAAACTGAAATGTTTATACCTTTTCTGGATCTACAAAGCAAGCAGGATGCGGTATCTCAAGATTCGTTATGCCGCAAGGAAAGATCGATGGCATGAACATCCTTGGTCAGGCTGCCGATCGAGATGCGATGCACGCCCGTCTCTGCGATGACGCGCACGCGGTCCAGATTGACACCGCCGGATGCTTCCAGTTCGGCGCGCTCGGCGTTGATTGCCACCGCCTCGCGTAACTGTTCGGGCGTCATGTTGTCGAGCAGGATCATCCCGGCGCCGCATGCCAGGGCTTCGCCCAATTGGGCCAGAGTTTCCACCTCAATCTGGATAAAGACTGCGCCATGCGCTAATTGACGCGCCTGCATCAGCGCCGGGCGGATGCCGCCGGCAGCCAGGATGTGGTTTTCCTTGATCAGGATGCCATCATAGAGGCCCAGTCGGTGATTGGTTCCGCCGCCGGTCTTGACTGCATATTTCTGCGCCAGGCGCAAACCGGGCAGCGTCTTGCGGGTATCGACGATTTTCGCGCGGGTGCCTGCGATGGCATCGACGAAGCGGCGAGTTGCCGTGGCGGTACCGGACAACAATTGCAGAAAGTTCAATGCGGAGCGTTCGGCGGTCAGCAGGGCGCGCGTGTCGGCGTCGATTTCGCACAGCGTCTGGCCAGCGCCGATGCGATCGCCGTCGCGGGCTTGCCAGGCGATGCGGGCAGTGGGGTCGAGATGCTTGAAACATGCATCGAACCAGGCTGTGCCGCATAACAGCGCATCCTCGCGACTGATCACCACGCCGCGGCTGGCATGCCCTGCCGGCGTGAGCAAGGCGGTCAAGTCCCCGTCGCCAATATCCTCGGCCAATGCGCCAAGAACATTGCGTTCAACTTCCACGGCTAGCTGGAGCGGGAATTCCATGATGGTCCGCTCACAATCGAATTGAATATAACGATCTGCCCGTCCGGAAAGAACCGGCTGGAATCTAAGGATGGAGTGAAGAGGAGCCAACGAGGCGGAAAACTTCTAAGCATCATCTGGATGGAATTTAATCCTGTTCATTTCCAATGTAAACATGAAGAGTTCTTCCGCCAGAGGGCTTAACTTCAGATACGCGGGACTTGGACCGCGGTGCGATTCGATACCGACGCAGCAAGACTTTCGGCGCTACTTCCGAACCGACTCCAGGATCGCGTGCAAGTCCTGACGATGCGACCGGCAACTCGGATGTCAGAGAGCAGTATTCTTCACGGCAGGCTTAAGCAGCGTTCTGTCGCAGCGTTCTTGACAGCAATTATGTTGCAGCGCAAAATTCATACAGATTCACTGGCCAGGTGCGACAATTAGACGATCCGGGCTGGAAAACAGGAGTTTACGGATGTCAGCAGCACCCGATCCCGCGGTCCATGCCATGCAGTCCCTGTTCCAGACCAGCCAAGTTTGGGTGCACAGCTTTGCACAATGGTTGGCGAGCCAACAGGCCACTTTGGCGCCCGCAGCGGCAACTTCGGCGAGGCAATCGGAGACACTGAACCGGTTGCGGCAGGAACTGACAGACCGTCATGCCCAATTGTGGCAAGCGCAGCTTGAGCGCCAGCCCGGTCGGCCGGCGCCGGCTGTCGCCCTGCCCGATCCGGGCGACCGGCGCTTCGCCGCCCCGGAATGGGCCGAAAGCCCGGTTTACGATTACCTGCGCCAAGCTTATCTGCTCAACGCCGAGTTCCTGGGCAGGCTGGTCGAGGCCCTGCCGCTTCCCGATGCGCATGCCCAGGGTCGGCTGCGCTTCATCACCCGTCAGTTTGTCGATGCGCTGGCGCCTTCGAATTTTGCCGCCACCAATCCCGAGTTTATCCAGACGGCGCTGGCAACCCAAGGACAGAGCATTACCACCGGGATTCAGAATTTGATCGCCGACATCGAGAAGGGACGCATCTCGATGACCGACGATGCGGCTTTCGAGGTCGGGCGCAACCTGGCAGTCTCGCCGGGTGCGGTGGTGTTTGAGAACGAGCTGATCCAGCTGATCCAGTATTCGCCGCTCACCGACCAGGTGGCTAAGCGTCCTCTGGTCATGGTGCCTCCATGCATCAACAAGTACTACATTCTCGACTTGCAGCCCGAAAACTCGCTGGTGCGCTATGCGATTGAACAAGGCAACACCGTGTTCATGGTGTCCTGGCGCAACCCAAAAAGCGATCTCGGTCATTTGACCTGGGATGATTACATCGACAAGGGTGCGCTGACCGCGCTCAAGGTGGCGCGCGAGATTTGCCAGGTCAAGCAGGTGAATGCACTGGGTTTCTGCGTCGGCGGCACGATCCTGGCGTCGGCACTCTGCGTCGCCAAGGCGCGCGGTGAAAATCCCGTGGCGTCGCTGACGCTGCTGACGACGCTGCTGGATTTTTCCGAGCCGGGCGAACTCGGCTGCTTCATCGACGAACAGTCTGTTGCGACGCGGGAAGCTACCATCGGCAAGGGGGGGATTCTGAAAGGCAGCGAACTGGCTTCGGTGTTCTCCAGCCTGCGCGCCAACGACCTGATCTGGCAATACGTCGTCGGCAACTACTTGAAGGGCGGCAAGCCTTCGGCCTTCGATCTGCTTTACTGGAATGCCGACGGAACCAATCTGCCCGGACCATTTGCCGCCTGGTATCTGCGGCATCTGTATCTGGATAACAGCCTGCGGGTACCCGGCAAGCTGGATATGTGCGGCGTCAAGGCAGACCTCAGTCGCATCGATATGCCGGCTTTCCTGTACGCCTCGCGCGAGGACCACATTGTGCCGTGGAAGACCTCTTACCTGTCGCGGCGTCTGCTGGGAGGCAAGACCACGTTCACCATGGGCGCCAGCGGCCATATCGCCGGCGTGATCAACCCGGCGGCGAAAAACAAGCGTAGTTACTGGACCGGCGAGTGTGACAGCGACCTGCCCGAAGAATGGCAGGCGAGCGCCACCGAGCACAAGGGTAGCTGGTGGCCGCGGTGGGCCGATTGGCTGGCTGGTTTCGGCGGTAAGCGGCGTGCGGCGCGCGCCAGGCTCGGAAGCGCTGTCCATGCCGCGCGCGAGCCGGCGCCAGGACGCTATGTCAAGGAAAAGGCTGCGTAGAATGAGTTGCCATGCGCATAGGGGTGCATTGCGACCGGTAGTTGCCGATTCCCCGAAAAAAACTAGAGGAGACGAAGAATGCAAAGAGTAGCACTGGTAACGGGTGGCATGGGCGG
>CAYHXK010000163.1:0-6102 GCA_964360125.1 uncultured Sterolibacterium sp. | reverse complement strand
GTAGCGAGCAGCTTGATCCGAATGCTCGGACCCATCCACGGGCAGCAATACTTTATGCATGACCCTCTCCCTTTTCCGTTCTTGACCAAATCGCGGGCAACGACGGTGAATCGCCATGGTTCGCGCCAGACATGCCTATTTGTTCATGACAGCTATATTGTATTACTCGATATTAACCGTTTGGCCAGTGGAAGCGACCCGTTGCGGCGGAAAGCGGGCGGTAAAGGTGCTCCCCTTGCCCAGTTCGCTGCTGATCTCCAGTGTGGCCTGATGGCGTGTTAGGGCATGCTTGACGATGGCCAGGCCCAGACCGGTGCCACCGGATTCCCTGGATCGGCTGCGGTCGACGCGATAGAAGCGCTCGGTCAGGCGTGGAATATGCTGACTTTCGATGCCGACGCCGTTGTCGCAGACGCTGAAGGCGACGCCGCCATCCTTATCGGCCTGCCAGGCGATGCGTATGCTGCCTCCCTCGGGCGTATAGCGGACGGCGTTGCTGACCAGATTGCCCAGGGCGCTGCGCAGCTCGCTCCGGCTGCCCGTCAGGCTGCCGCCAGGCGCAGCCTCCACCACAATCTCGTGACGCCCATTGGAGATGGCGCGCGCCTCGTCGGCGACTTCCGCCAGCAAATCGTCGAATCCCACCCCTTCCTCGGATTGCGGCGGGCTGCCGCTCTCCAGCGCCGACAGCGTCAGCAGATCCTCGATCAAGCGCTGCATGCGCAGGGCCTGATCGCGCGTCAGCGCCAGAAAATCCCGCACCTCTTCTGCCGACAGTTCCGGCATTCCATCGAGCAGGGTTTCGATAAAACCGCTGACGACCGTCAGGGGCGTCTTCAGTTCGTGCGAGACGTTGGCGACGAAATCGCGCCGCATCACCTCGAGTTTTTCGATCTGCGTGATATCGCGCGATAGCAGCAATTTCTGCGCGTCGCCGTAGAGCACCACTTGCAGCGCCAGGGTACGGCCGGGATTGCGCACCGGATGCAGCAGCAGCGGCTCGGCATATTTGCCGGCCTGGATATAGTTGATGAAAGCAGGCTCGCGCAGCAGGTTGGTGATGGGGTAGCCGATATCCAGGGCCGGATTCAGGCCGAGGTGCGCCTCGGCTGTGGGATTGAACCATTCGATGGCGTGATTCGCATCGAGGATGACGACGCCGTCAGGCAGCGCTTGGGCGGCATGGCGGAAGCGTTCCAGCGCAGTCCTCAATTGACTGCGCTCCTCTGCCGCATGGCGGGCACGCCGATGCAGTGCCGCAAACACACCTTCCCAAGCACCGCCACCGGCTGGCAATGGCGTTCCGAGTGGCTGTTCCAACCAGTTCCACAAGCGCGACAACTGGCGCAGTTGATGCCAACCGTACAGCAGCAGCGGGGCCACCAGAGTCGCCATGGCCCAAATCGGGCCCAGAAAAATCCACGCCAGCAGCGCAGCCAGGAGTGAAGCTGCCGTCACCCCCAACGCCTCCAGCCAGAACGGGCTCACCCTTGACCAGCCTCAGGTCGCTTCGGCCGGAACCGCCGAAATGCGGTAGCCGCTGCCGCGCACCGTCTGGATCAAGGCGTCGTGGCCGGTGGCTTCGAGGGCAGCGCGCAAGCGACGGATATGCACATCGACGGTACGTTCCTCGACGAACACGTGGTCGCCCCAAACCTGGTCCAACAACTGGCTGCGGCTGTGCACCCGCTCCGCATGCGTCATCAGGAAATGCAGCAGACGAAATTCGGTGGGCCCCAGGTTGACCGGCTGGTTGCCGACGGTAATCCGGTGAGTCGCCGGATCCAGGCGCAAGCCGCCGATCCCGACCACATCCTCGGTGACCTGGGGGGCGCGCCGGCGCAGCACGGCCTTGATGCGGGCGAGCAACTCGCGCGGAGAAAACGGCTTGGTGACATAGTCGTCGGCGCCGACTTCCAGGCCGAGAACCTTGTCGTGCTCGTCGCCGCGGGCGGTCAGCATGATGATCGGCACCATCCGCGTTCTTTCCTCGGCACGCAGCCGGCGCGCCAACTCGATGCCGCTCATGCCCGGCAACATCCAGTCGAGCAGGATCAAATCGGGCAGCGCCAGCTTTACTTGCTGCAACGCAGTTTCGGCATCACCCGCCGCCAGCGCAATGTGACCGGCACGTTTCAGATTGGCTGCAATCAACGCCTGGATGGCCGGCTCGTCTTCCACTACCAGGATGTTCGCTGCCATATTTATGTCGCTCGAATTCGATTGTTACAGTCTATTGCCGTGCCATGACGGTTTTATTACAAAGAGCCGCCTTTAAGCCCATTTCATCGGGATGGGCTGCCTGCCGCTTCTGCCGCAATGGGCTCTTTGATTTGAGTACCCGAACGCCGGTTCTGCGTTATGATAATCCGCTTCATAATATTCAGGCTCCCAAAATGGCAGGTTTAGACAAACACACCCCCGCACCTACCGAAATCAAGCTGCACCAGAAGTCCCGGCAGCTCGAAATCACTTTCGCCGATGGCAAGAGTTTCCTGCTCAGCCATGAGTTGTTGCGGGTATCCAGCCCTTCGGCGGAAGTACGCGGCCATGGACCCGGACAGGAGACCTTGCAAACCGGCAAGCGCGATGTGACTATCCTCAATATCGCCCCGGTAGGCAACTATGCGGTGCAACTGAGCTACTCCGATGGCCACGACACCGGGCTGTATTCCTGGGATCTGCTCTACAGTCTGGGCGAACGCCAGGAAGATTTGTGGCAGAACTATCTGGCCCGGCTCGAAGCCGCCGGCGCCAGCCGCGATGTAGACCGCACTACCCAGCCCCCGAAAGCCGCCGGCGGTTGCGGACACCAGCACTGAACATGACCGAGCGGCAAACCCACTTCGGCTTCAGGCAGGTTGCGGAAGAGGACAAGGCGCGCCGGGTCGCCGGCGTATTCTCGTCGGTCGCCGAGAAGTACGACGTGATGAACGACCTGATGTCGCTGGGCCTGCATCGCTTGTGGAAGCATTTCGCCATCCAGATTTCCGGCGTCAAGCAGGGCGAACGGGTGCTCGATGTGGCTGGCGGCACCGCCGATCTGTCGCGGGCCTTCGCCAGACGCGTTGGCGCATTTGAAATAACCGGCGGACAGGTCTGGCTGACCGACATCAACAATGCCATGCTGACGGTCGGCCGCGACCGCCTGCTCGACGAGGGGACGATTACGCCCGCGGCGCAGTGCGACGCCGAGCAACTGCCCTTCCCGGACAATCATTTCGACTGCGTCAGTGTCGCCTTCGGCTTGCGCAACATGACCCACAAGGAACGGGCGCTGGCCGAAATGCGCCGCGTCCTGAAACCCGGCGGCCGCTTGCTGGTGCTGGAGTTTTCCAAGGTGTGGCGGCCACTGGCGGCCGCTTATGATGTATATTCCTTCAAGCTGTTGCCGTGGCTGGGGGGCAAGGTGGCCGATGACGCCGACAGCTACCGTTATCTCGCCGAATCGATCCGCATGCACCCCGACCAGGCCACCCTCAAAAATATGATGGAACAAGCCGGGCTGGAACAGGTCGAATACTTCAACCTTACTGCGGGCGTGGTTGCCTTGCACCGCGGTTATAAGCTATAAAATGCACCCACCAGATTCATTGCACCAATCGCACCACTAGGAGGTCTCATGAAACGTAGCCTGATTACCCTGTTTGCAGTTGCCCTGACGCTCGGCGTCTCCCTCTCGGCGCAAGAAGCAGAAGCCAAGCGGCTCGGCGGCGGCGCGTCGTCCGGCATGAAACGCGACAGCAGCATCATGCAGCGCCAGGCCATACCCCCCAAGCCAGCCGCTCCGGCGCAGAATGCCGCCCCGACTCCGGCAACACCGCAGCCGGCCGCTTCGGGCATGAGCCGCTGGCTCGGCCCGCTGGCCGGACTCGCCGCCGGTATCGGCATAGCCTCCCTGCTTTCGCACTTCGGCATGGGCGAAGGCATGTCCTCGATCGTCATGATGTTGCTGATCGGCGGCGCCGTGTTCTTTGTCATCCGCATGCTGATGCGGCGCAAAGCAGCGCAGGCCGAGCCGATGCAATACGCTGGCGCAGGCAACGCGCCGGTTCGCCTGGAGCCGACGCAATTCGAAACGGCGATGCCGCTCGGTGGCACAGGGGCTGCTGCAGCCAACAATGCCAACGTCTCCGGCGTCCCGGCCGGCTTCGATGTCGAGGGCTTCCTGCGCCAGGCCAAGCTCAATTTCGTCCGTTTGCAGGCAGCCAACGACGCCGGCAACATGGACGACATCCGCGCCTTCACCACGCCCGAAATGTTCGCCGAAGTGCAGATGGAATATCAGGAACGCGGCAAGGCGGCTCAGCAGACCGATGTGGTGCAACTCAACGCCGACCTGCTCGACGTGAGCACCGAGGCCGGCCGCCAAATCGCCAGCGTGCGCTTCCACGGCAGCCTTCGCGAGACCGCCAACGCCGCGCCGGAAGCCTTCGACGAAGTCTGGCATCTCGCCCGCCCCGCCGACGCCAGCAGCGGCTGGGTCATCGCCGGTATCCAGCAAAACAATTAGCCAGGCATGCTCGACCGCGCCGCGCTGACCGCGCTTAACCATCTGCTGCAGGGCGCGGCCTGGGCCAGGGCGCGGCTGGCGCCCTACGCCGGCCGGACAGCGCGGCTGTCCCTGCCGCCATTCCGTCTCGACTTGACGGTGACCGATGACGGCATGTTTGCCGCGATTGGCGCGGAACGCCAGGATGTCCATGAGGTAGAAATCGCCCTGCCTGCCGATACCCCCCTGCTGCTCTTGCAGGGCACCGAGGCCGTAGCAAAAGCGACGCGCATTTCCGGTTCGGCCGAATTCGCCGATGCACTGGGTTTCGTGCTGCGCAACCTGCGCTGGGATTTCGAGGAAGACCTGAGCAAACACCTCGGCGACATCCCCGCCCACCGCCTTGCCGGCCTGCTCCAGGCCTTCGGCGCCTGGCAAGCGCAGGCAGCGCGCAATCTGGCGGAAAATTTCGCCGAATACCTGACCGAAGAACAGCCGATGCTGGCCAAGCCGGCTGCGGTCACGGATTTCACAGAGAAAGTGGGCCAATTGCGCGCCGACCTGGCACGACTGGAACAGCGCGTAGCACGCCTCGGCGTTTAAGGTAGATCTAAACCGCGATACAAATTTACGCCTGCAAGGAATAAGCGCCGAATTTGACGGCGGCAACGGTTTGGCTGGAAATCGCGGCGCGATGACCCTCAAGCGGCCGCTATAGGTCCACTTGCGGTGGCATCGCCCGCCTTGGCTACAAGTCCCAGCACTGCCGGATAGGGATTGCTCGGGTACTGAAACGCCACCGAACCGTCAGGCCTGGAATTCACGAACTGGTGCACGAACGGGTTGTCGGAAGCGGTCATCTCCGCCGCCGGCCCCTCGGCGACGACTTCCCCGCCGTGAATGAAATAGGCGTAGTGCGCGAACCAGTTCTTCGGGCAGATCGGTCAGCGTTTTCCCGTTAGCTTTGCCAGCGCTTCATCCGCAGTCTGGTCGTAGCGGGCACGTTCCTTTTTCGCCGCAGCTTCCAGGGCATCGTTGATTTCCGGGAATTTCAGCGACAGGATGCGGGCGGCCAGCATGGCGGCGTTCTTGGCGCCATCCACCGCCACCGTGGCAACGGGCACCCCCGGCGGCATCTGCACCGTGGAGAGCAGGGCATCCAGGCCGGACATGATTCCGCCCGAGAGCGGCAGGCCGATCACCGGCAGGCGGGTGTGGCCGGCGATTACACCGGCCAGATGGGCGGCCACGCCGGCACAGCCGATCAGCACCTGCACGCCTTCCCGGTGCGCCCGTTCGAGGTAGGCCAGCACCTTGTCCGGAGTGCGGTGGGCCGAGGCCACCACGATTTCGCTGGGAATGCCCAGTTCGGTCAGGGTGTCGCGTACCTTGACCACGGTGGGCAGGTCATTGGGGCTGCCGGTGACTATCCCGACCAGCGTTGTTACAGATTGGTCCCGCGTCCTTGCATCATGTGATTTCGGCATACTAAATTCTCCTGGTACGTTTCAAGGTGTTGCGTTTCCTCTTGAGTCAGGCAAGCGCTTCGAAGCAATTATCCTAAAAACCTCAGTTACCCGATTCCATTCGCATGATTTATGAGCAATCGA
>CAYHXK010000162.1:0-6190 GCA_964360125.1 uncultured Sterolibacterium sp. | reverse complement strand
TGGGGTCGCGTAGAGCAGGTCCTGCAGCGGGTTAAGCGATTTCGTAAGCTTCGCAATATCCTGGAGTGGACACCTTCTGCCAATGCAGACGCTCGCGGATCGCCGCGGCAAATGAGCTGGCGGTGTCGGCTTCGCCATGGACGACGAAACAGTGCCGCGGCGGTTTGGCAAAGCCGCGCAGCCAACCGAGCAAACCATCGCGGTCTGCATGGGCGGACAAGCCGCCGATGGTGTAGATGTCGGCGCGCACCGGGACCTCCATGCCGAACAGTCGCACGCGTCGAGCACCATCGACCAGCCGTCGTCCCAGCGTGCCTGCCGCCTGAAATCCGGTGATGACCACCGAGCATTCGCGGCGCGACAGGTTGTGCTGCAAGTGGTACTTGATCCGTCCGGCGTCGCACATGCCGCTCGCCGAGATGATCACGGCGCCGCCGCGAATATCGTTCAACGCCATCGATTCGGCGACATCCTGCACGAAGCGAATCCGCGGTCGATCCGGATGCCGGCGTTGCCACTCAATCAGCGTGCGGGTCTGCTCGTCAAGCAGTGCTCGATGCTTCATCGTCAGTTCGGTGGCGGAAATTGCCATGGGTGAATCGACGTAGATGTTCAGCGGCGGCAAACGCCCGCGCCTGACCAGGTCGGTCAGCACGAACAGTACTTCCTGCGTCCGGCCCACCGAGAACGCCGGCATGACGACATTGCCGCCTTTCTTCCGCAGCGTATTGTCCAGCGCCGCCACCAACTCATCCTCGGTCGCATCGAGAGGCTTGTGCAGGCGATTGCCATAGGTCGATTCGATCAGCAATATATCCGCCTCATGCACCGGCTCCGGGTCACGCAACACTGGCCGCCCCGGCTGCCCGAGATCGCCGGACACAACCAGCTTGCGGATCTTGCCGCGTGTTGTGCCGGGCTGATCCAGCCATAATTCGACGATGGCCGAACCGAGGATATGACCGGCGTCGCGAAATCTGCAGCGCACCGCCGGATGCGGAGAAAACTCCTGGCCGTAGTCGGCGCCTTGCAACTGCCGCAGACAAGCCTGGGCCTGGACCACGGTATATAACGGCGCCCGGTCCCAGCCGCGCCTGGCGTGACGACCCTGGAAATGGCGGTTTTCCCACTCGGCCTCCTTCTCCTGGATGTGGGCCGAATCCAGCAGCATCACTTCCAGCAGGTCGGCGGTTGCGGTGGTTACATATACCGGCCCACGGTATCCGAGCGAGGTAAGCCGCGGCAGCAGGCCGGAATGATCGAGATGGGCGTGGCTGAGGATGACGAAATCAAGATTTTTTACACCGAATCCAAGTGCGGCGAGATTCTTCCGGTTAGCCTCGCGGCCCCCCTGGAACATGCCGCAATCGACAATGAAGCGCAGCTTGCCGGAGGCGCCATCCTCCTCCTCGATCAGCAAGCAGGAACCGGTAACCTCGGACGCTGCACCGAAAAAAGTGAGTCGCATGAGGAGTGATGATGCTCGGGTAGGGCCGGAGTGCTTTGATCTGGGTCAAGCATCCCCGGCAAGCCTTGCCTATAATGAATCAGTCGTGTACAACAGCCAGTCGCCAGCGGGCGTTAGCAGCCACAGGGCATAAATATCCACGGGGCATAAATACCCGTAGGGCATAAAGGAGATCGTCATGTTCAAGCATATCCTGGTTCCAACCGATGGTTCCGAGTTGTCATCCGGATCCGTCAAACGCGCTGTTATCTTCGCCAGGGAGGCCGGCGCCAAAATCACTTTTTTCTACGCCAAGCCGGATTACCCGGTGGCTTATTACGGCGAAGGGGCATTAATCGATCCGACTACGCCGGAGAAGTTTGCCCAAATGGCGGAAAAGCAGGCGCAGGATATTCTCTCCGCCGCCATGCAGGAAGCCAAGGCAGCCGGTGTCGAGTGCTCCACCACCAGCGCAGTCAGCGATATCCCCTATGAAGCGATCATCAATGCCTCTACTGCTGCTGGCTGCGATCTTATCTTCATGGCCTCTCACGGCCGGCGTGGGTTCAGCGGTTTGTTACTGGGCAGCGAAACGCAGAAGGTGTTGACTCACACCAAGACCCCGGTGCTGGTGTATCGTTGAGCGCCTGTCAATGGATGCCGGAAATAGCCTGGTGAGCGTCGTATCAGCCGATGCCGGCGCAAGACTCACCATCGACTGGCTGCTTTTTCAAGGTGGATGGCCGGATAAGTCAGGAATCGGTGACCCGGTTCTTGCAGTTTGAGGCAATGACACAACGATTCACTTCGTCCGCACTGCGCTGGATGAAGCAGGTGAACATGCTGGATGCCGCACAAACGGCCCAGAAACAGAAGAAACCGATCGAATAGGTGGCCATCCTTGAAAATTCCACCGGTTCCCCGAAAAGGAATAACTCCTGGGGATCGAACAGCGTGAAGAATGCCGCTTCGGCGATACCCGCAACGACGAACGATGGCCACAGAATCCACATCAATCGTTTCATTCGTCCCTCCCCACGGATGTAAAAATTTATTTTACCTCTAAATTATTTTGCCTGCTTGGAGTATTTTCATGCGGCGGTTCATCCTGAGTCATTTGCGAATATCGGCAGGTGCCTCCACGCCGAACACCGCCTCACCCACGGCGGGCAGGACGATGTTTCCCAGAATGCGCCACGTCCCGGCATCATCCTCCAGCAACACTAGCCAGTGACCGGCTGCCGGCAGCCTGAATTTTCCGCTGTACCGCCCACCCTGCAGCGACAGCACCTGGCTCTGGTCAAGGCCGGCGCGGGTTGGATGGGAGATCGTCACCCGCACTTGGTTCGGCTGCGTGAATCCTGACACCTGCGAGCTGATCCGAATGCTGATGCTGTCCAGGCTCAAGCGCAAACCGGCTTCCAGTCCGAGCTTCCTGGCTCGATCGTTGAGCGCCAGGGTCTGGTTGATGGCCAGTCCCTTCTTGTAATAGTCCTCGGTCACCAAACCGTCATTGGAATCGATCGCCAGCCAAAGCGTGATCAGACTCGCTACCACCACCAAAGCCGGCCCCGCCATCAGGTACCACGGCCAGCGATGGCGGTACCACGCTGCTGCATCGGCTCCTTCTCTCATGTTCAAGGGTTGTTTCGTCATGGCATCAAGAAACTGGCCTTCTCGTGCACCGCAATCTTTTCGTTGCTGACGGCTTTGACATCGAAATAAATACGGTTCGATCCCTTCTTCCCCGATTCGGGCGGGACCCGAACCGGCGTCAGGACTGTCCGGGCGGAAGCCGCGGGGATCTCGACGATACGCTCTGCGGCGATATCGATTCCGTCCAGACCGGTGACGCTGATCGTATAGCGCTGGGTGGTCTCGCTCACGTTCATGATCTGCAAACGGTAGAGGTTTTCGATCAAGCCGCCTTCCACTTCGCGCGACAGACTGTTGCGATCGCGGATTACGTCCACCTTCAGCGGCAAGCGGGTGGCAATGCCGAAGGCGGTCGCGCCGATTATCAGTGCCAGGATCGCGCCATAGATCACGATGCGCGGACGCAGCAGATGCGCGACGATCTCCTTGCGCCCCCAGTGCTCCTGGATGGCGTGCTCGGTCGAGTAGCGGATCAGCCCGCGCGGGTAATCCATCTTGTCCATCACCTGATCGCATGCGTCGATGCAAGCGGAGCAGCCGATGCACTCATATTGCAGCCCTTGGCGGATGTCGATGCCGGTCGGACAGACCTGGACGCAAATTTCGCAATCCACGCAAGCGCCCTTGCCTTCCGTCTGGTAGTCGCTCTTCTTCGAACGCGGGCCGCGCGGCTCGCCGCGCTCGGCATCATAGGTAACCACCAGAGTGTCAGGATCGAACATCACGCTCTGGAAGCGCGCATAGGGGCACATGAACTTGCACACCTGCTCGCGCATGTAACCGGCATTGCCGTAGGTGGCGAAACCGTAGAACAGAATCCAGAAGGTTTCCCACGGGCCAAGATTGAGACTCAAAATGGACTGCGTCAGTGTCTGGATCGGGGTGAAATAACCAACGAAGGTAAACCCGGTCCAAAATGCAACAACGAGCCAGGCGCCATGCTTGACCGTCTTGAGAGCGAGCTTGCGGGCGCGTAGAGGCTGCTGGTCAAGCTTCATGCGCATGACACGATTGCCTTCAATCCGCTCCTCGATCCACAGGAAAATTTCGGTATATACCGTCTGCGGACAGGCATAGCCGCAGAACAGGCGGCCGCCGATGGCGGTAAACAGGAACAGGCCGTAGGCGGAGATGATCAGCAGCAGTGCCAGAAAGAACACATCCTGCGGCCAGAAGATCAGGCCGAAAATATAGAATTTTCTTTCCGCCAGGTCGAACAGCACTGCCTGGCGCCCATTCCATGGCAGCCAGCAGAGACCATAAAACAGCAGTTGGGTAAACCACACGAGGGCCCAGCGCCAGGTAGCAAACCAGCCGGTCACGGCGCGTGGATAGATTTTTTTTTGGAGTTCCGAGAGCGACGCATCTAGCTTGCCCGAACCGCCGGATTCGCGATCCGGGAAGGAAGACATAGCTGAAGGACCGAGATCACTCATTTATAATATATAAGTATTTTCTAATTCTAAAAATAAAAAAACTCCCCGGGGTTGCCGCCGGGGAGTGAAATTGTATTACTTATTCCCGGTGGGAACTTTTATGGCGGCTGGGGCAACCACGGCGACCGGCGCAGCAGCCGGCTTGACGCCGCCACCCAAGCCCAGCACATAGGCCGCCAGCAGATGCACTTTGGCTTCGCCGAGGAAGTCCTTATGTCCCGGCATACGGTTGGTTCGACCCTTGACGATGGTTTCGACGATGGTCTCTTCCTTGCTGCTGTAGAGCCAGGTCTTGTCGGTCAGGTTGGGCGCGCCCATCGCCTGGTTGCCCTTGCAATCCGCTCCATGACAGGCGCTGCAAACCGTGGCGAACCGATCCCTGCCCTTGCTGGCCTTGATGCTGTCGTGTGGCAGGCCCGACAGCGAACGGACATAGTTGGCCAGCTCCTTGGCGCCGGCTTCGCCGCCAACAGCGTCGGGATTGCCGCCGTAGGGCGGCATGACACCGATGCGGCCTTCCAGGATGGTTGCCTGAATCTGTCCAGGTTCCCCTCCCCACAGCCAGTCCTTGTCGGTCAGGTTGGGAAAGCCCTTGGCGCCCTTGGCATCCGAACCATGACACTGCGCGCAGTAAGTGAGGAACAGACTCTTGCCCATCTCCCGGGCTTTCGGATCCGCCGCAACCGCGAGCAAGTCCTGTTGCTTGAAGCTATCGAAAATCGGATCGTACCTGGCATTGGCGTCGGCTATTTCCTTGTCATACTGACCGCGGGACGACCAGCCAAACTGTCCGGCGTAGCTGCCCAGGCCGGGATACACCGCCAGATAACCCAGCGAGAACACTATGGTGATATAGAACAGCCAGCGCCACCAGTTGGGCATCGGATTGCTGTATTCCTCGAGGGTTTCATCCCAGACATGACCCATCGTCACGCCGGGAGCAGTCTTGGCCTGATCATGGATCCAAAGCAGGACGCCACAGCCGATCACGCTGACCAGCACCATCACCGTGATATATATGCTCCAGAATCCACTGACAAAATCGCTCATGATGCTTTCCTTTCGGTTTGCCGGATGGCGGAAACCACGCGTTGTCCGGTCTCAGTACTGGTCTCCGCCGGATCATCATCCGTAAAAGGCAGCAGTGCCGCCTCATCGAACGACTGTTTGCGCTTGTCGCTATAGGCCCACCAAACAATCGCAATGAACATGGCGAACATCACCACCGTGAAGAGCGCGCGCAGGTCGTTGATGTCCATGGTCACTTGGTCTGCTTGAGGGCGGTGCCCATGCCCTGCAAGTAGGCAATCAGCACATCCAGCTCGGTCTTGCCCTTGAGCTGCTCCATGGCGCCGGCGATTTCCTGATCGCTATAGGGAACGCCAACCATGCGCAGAGCCTTCATCTTGGCCTCGATGTCGTCGCTCCTGGCCGGACGATCCAGCCAGTAATAGGCCGGCATGTTCGACTCCGGCACCACGTCGCGCGGCTGCAGCAAGTGGATACGGTGCCATTCATCGGAATAGCGGCCGCCGACGCGCGCCAAATCCGGGCCGGTGCGCTTCGAGCCCCACTGGAACGGATGATCATAGACAAACTCGCCCGCCACGGAATAATGACCATAGCGCTCGGTTTCGGCGCGGAACGGACG
>CAYHXK010000161.1:0-6193 GCA_964360125.1 uncultured Sterolibacterium sp. | reverse complement strand
GGCCTGGCTTTCCGAGCAAGGTTTCGATCCTCTGATGGGTGCCCGTCCCATGGCAAGATTGATCCAGGACACGATCCGCTCAGCTCTCGCCGACGAACTCTTGTTCGGACGGCTTGCCGGCGGCGGTCGAGTCACTATCGATCTCGATAACGAACAGAAAGTCAAACTGGTGTTCGAGGAGATGATAGAGCACGCCGTCTGATTGCGCACGCCAATCCCGGCACGGCGGCCCGGCGCTTGGGCTGCCGTTTTGTTTTTCTATCTGTACGCAGACCACGATGGCGTGATCGTAAGCGCAGAAGCTCTCGACTAATTTTACACCCAAGTCATATATAAGATATACGTGTGTAACGGGCCTACCGTTTCACGACTGAAATAATCATCCCACATTATGAAACCAATAATCCAGTATATTGATTAATATATAAATATTTTTAAATAAAGTCTTATATAAGACTATTGCTGCCCCGCAGTAAGCTCTCTATACTATTAAATATGATGAGAATTTCGAGCACACTCGTCAGCTTCGTTAAATAACTTTAAAAGGTAACTGAGATGACCACTCGCGAACAGGCTGCCGCCCAATTAACCAAGGAATGGGCCGAAAACCCCCGCTGGAAAGGCATCAAGCGCAACTACAGCGCCACAGACGTAATCCGCTTGCGAGGTTCGCTGCTGATTGAACAAACACTGGCGCGGCGCGGCGCGGAAAAATTGTGGGAACTGGTCAATACCCAGCCTTACGTCAACTGCCTCGGCGCTCTGACCGGCGGTCAGGCCATGCAACAAGTCAAAGCCGGCTTGAAAGCCATCTATCTATCCGGTTGGCAAGTTGCCGCCGATAACAATGGTTCATTGTCGATGTACCCGGATCAGTCCCTATACCCAGTGGATTCCGTGCCGACCGTGGTAGAGCGCATCAACAACTCATTCCAGCGTGCCGACGAGATTCAATGGGCCAAGGGTATAAACCCTGGCGACCAGGCTTACATTGATTATTTTGCCCCGATTGTGGCGGATGCCGAAGCGGGATTTGGCGGCGTGCTGAATGCCTACGAGTTGATGAAATCGATGATTCGCGCCGGGGCAAGCGGCGTGCATTTCGAAGACCAGTTGGCCTCTGTAAAAAAGTGCGGCCACATGGGAGGCAAAGTGCTGGTGCCGACCCAGGAAGCCGTGCAAAAACTCAACGCCGCCCGCTTCGCAGCCGATGTAATGGGTGTGCCGACCCTGATCCTGGCCCGCACCGACGCCGAAGCCGCAGATCTCATTACCAGCGATTTCGATGACAACGACAAACCCTTCATCACCGGCGAACGCACCTCCGAAGGCTTCTACAAGACCTACAAGGGGCTGGATCAAGCCATCTCGCGCGGCCTCGCCTATGCACCCTACGCCGACATGGTGTGGTGCGAAACCGGCACGCCGGATCTGGAATTCGCCCGCAAGTTCGCCGCAGCCATCCGCACCAAGTTCCCCGGCAAACTATTGGCTTACAACTGTTCGCCGTCCTTCAACTGGAAAAAAAATCTGGATGACGCGACCATCGCCAAATTCCAGCGCGAGTTGGGCGCGATGGGCTACAAATACCAGTTCATCACCCTCGCCGGCATCCATAACATGTGGTACCACATGTTCGACCTGGCGCAGGACTATGCCCAGCGCGGCATGACAGCTTATGTCGAGAAACTCCAGGAACAGGAGTTTGCCGCCCGCGAACGCGGCTACACCTTTGTCTCCCATCAGCAGGAAGTCGGCACCGGCTACTTCGACGATATCACCACGGTTATCCAGGGCGGCAGGTCTTCCGTGACCGCACTCACCGGTTCGACCGAAGAAGAACAATTCCACTAACAGTTAAACACGAGTCAGAAGCGCTAAGGGCAGGTTGTTCCGGGATAGCCACGCGCTTGTTCATGGGTGTAGAGACGCCGTTCGCGCAGACACTTATGCATATCCGCTCACTTCAGGTTTTGCGGATCGCCCAGAAGTCCTGATCGCCGTAGGTCTCTTTCAGGAGATCAATGAACAGTCGCACCCGCAAGGGTAGATGCCGTCGCTGCGGCATAACGGCGTGGATGCCCACGGGGGGTGCGGCGAATTTATCCAGAACAGTCACCAGCCTTCCATCGGCGAGATCGCTGCCGACTTCCCACAACGATCGCCAAGCCAGCCCCTTGCCTTCCAGGGCCCAGTCATGCAGCACGGCGCCGTCATTGCATTCGAGTACGCCGCTTACCTTCACTACCTGCACCACGCCCCCCACCCGTAGCGCCCAGCCGCGTTGCTGACCAAGCGATAGGCAAATGTGGTTGCCCAGGTCAGCCGGAGTTGCCGGAGAACCATGCCGCTCGATATAAGAGGGGCAGGCAACGATAACGCGCTGCATCTCGCTTAGACGGATGCTGATCAAACTCGAATCCGCCAGTTCTCCGATACGAATGGCGCAATCGACATTCTCATTGATAAGATCGACAATGCGATCCGACAAATCCAGACTAACGTTGATTTCCGGATTCTGTTCCAGAAATCGCATGATCAGCGGCGCCACATAGCGTCGTCCGAAACCGGCCGGGGCCGAAATACGCAGGTGCCCGCGCGCCTTGATGCCTCCCAGCGCAACCGCAGCCTCCGCATCGGCCAATTCGCGCAAGATGCGCTGGCAGTCTTCGAGATGCGCACTCCCCTCAAAAGTCAGCGACACACGTCGGGTAGTGCGCACCAAGAGCTTGATGCCCAACCGATCCTCCAATGCATCCATGCGCCGGCTGATTACGGCCGGTGTCACCCCTTCGGCGTCGGCAGCGGCCGTCAGGCTACCGCGCATCGCTATCGAGACGAACGTTTCAATCTGCTTGAGTCGATCCATATGGCCTCCAGCTCCAGAGGAACCGCAAGTGTTTTGTTTATTATGCAATAATCAATTGATTATTGCCTTATTTAATTGCCGTAAATGTTCAGGCATCATTACTCCATTAAAAATCCCCAGCGGGGGTATTTCTGACAATCGAGGAGCAAACAAATGGCACGCATGAGAGCAGTTGACGCCGCAGCACACATATTGCAGAAGGAAGGATGCACCACCGCGTTCGGCGTGCCGGGCGCGGCCATCAACCCATTGTATTCGGCGCTCAAGGCCAACGGCGGCTTCAGGCATTATCTAGCGCGCCACGTAGAAGGCGCGTCGCACATGGCAGAGGGCTACACCCGCGCCAAGGCCGGCAACATTGGCCTCTGCATCGGCACCTCCGGCCCGGCCGGCACCGATATGATCACCGGGCTGTACTCGGCCTCCGCCGATTCCATCCCGATACTCTGCATCACCGGCCAGGCACCGCGTGCGCGTCTCTACAAGGAAGACTTTCAGGCCGTCGACATCGAGTCCATCGCCAAGCCCGTCACCAAGTGGGCGGTGACGGTGCGCGAGCCCGCGCTGGTTCCCGGCGTGTTCCAGCAGGCCTTCCACCTGATGCGCTCCGGGCGTCCCGGCCCGGTACTGATCGACCTGCCCTTCGACGTACAGGTGAGCGAAATCGAATTCGATCCCGACACCTACCAGCCGTTGCCGGTCTATAAGCCCAGCGCCACGCGCGCCCAGGCCGAGAAGGCGCTGAACATGCTCAACGACGCGGAGCGGCCGCTGCTGGTCGCCGGGGGCGGCATCATCAACGCAGACGCCTCGCACCTGCTGGTGGAACTGGCGGAACTGCTGGATGTGCCGGTGATCCCGACGCTGATGGGCTGGGGCATCATCGCCGACGACCATCCTTTGATGGCCGGCATGGTCGGCCTGCAGACCTCGCACCGCTACGGCAACGCCACCATGCTTGCCGCGGACTTCGTCATGGGCATCGGCAACCGCTGGGCGAATCGCCAGACAGGCTCGCTGGATGTATTTACCAAGGGACGCAAGTTCGTCCATATCGATGTCGAGCCGACCCAGATCGGCCGCGTCTTCGGTCCCGACTTCGGCATCGCCTCCGACGCCAAGGCGGCACTGCAACAGCTGCTTGCGGTTGCCAAGGAAATGCAAGCCGCGGGCAGGCTCAAGTCGCGCAAAACCTGGGTTGCCGACTGCCAGCAGCGCAAGCGCACCCTGCTCAGGAAGAGCGACTTCGACGATGTGCCGATGAAGCCGCATCGCGTCTGGCAGGAAATGAACGAGTACTTTGGCAGGGACGCGCGCTACGTCACGACCATCGGCCTGTCGCAGATCTCCGCCGCCCAGTTCCTGAATGTGTACCAGCCGCGCAACTGGATCAATGCCGGTCAGGCCGGCCCGCTGGGCTGGACGCTGCCCGCCGCAATCGGTGTCAAGGTCGCCGATCCGTCGGCGGATGTGGTGGGGATTTCCGGCGACTACGACTTCCAGTTCATGATCGAGGAACTGGCCGTGGCTGCCCAATTCAAGGTGCCCTTCATCCAGGTGGTGGTTAACAATTCCTATCTTGGCCTGATCCGTCAGGCACAGCTGAATTTCGACATGGACTATTGCGTGCAGTTGTCCTTCGACAACATCAACTCCCCCGAAGTCGCAGGCTATGGCGTAGATCACGTCAAAGTGGCCGAAGGTCTCGGCTGCAAGGCGATTCGTGTGCATAAGCCAGCCGAAATAAAACCCGCATTCGACCAGGCTCGCAAACTCATGCAGCAGTACTCGGTACCGGTCGTCGTCGAGTTCATCCTGGAGCGGGTAACCAACATCTCCATGGGCGTGGAAATCGACGCCGTGCGAGAATTCGAGCCGGTGCTCGATTTGCCAGCCTGAGCCGCTCCCTCAACATTACCCAACCGGAAAAATCATGCCCAAGTTCGCCGCAAACCTGACCATGCTGTTCAACGAAGTCGGCTTCCTGGAACGCTTCGACAAGGCGGCCCAGGCTGGCTTCGAGGCCGTCGAATTCCTGTTTCCCTACGATTACCCGGTGGAACAATTGCAGGAAGCATTGTCGCGCAACAAACTGAAGCTCATCCTGCACAACCTGCCGGCCGGCAACTGGGCCGGAGGCGAACGGGGCATCGCTTGTCATCCCGAGCGTATCGAGGAATTCAAGGGGGGCGTAGACAAGGCGATCGCCTATGCCACCACATTAGGGGTCAAACAGATCAACTGTCTGGCAGGCATCCTGCCGCAAAATGTCTCGGCAGAAGATGCGCGTCGGGTGCTGGTGGAAAACCTCAAGTTTGCCGCGGGGAAACTCAAGGCCGCCGGTATTCGCCTGCTGATCGAGCCGATCAACACCTTCGACATTCCCGGCTTCTACCTCAACCACACCCAACAAGCCCTCGACATCATCAAGGACACCGGGTCTGACAACATCTTCGTCCAGTATGACATTTACCACATGCAGCGCATGGAAGGCGAACTTGCCAATACGCTCCGCACACATCTGGCGCAAATCGCCCACCTGCAGCTCGCCGACAACCCTGGCCGCAACGAACCGGGCAGCGGCGAGATCAACTACGCTTTCCTGTTCGCTTTTATCGACAAGCTCGGTTACAACGGTTGGATCGGCTGCGAATACAAGCCGGCATCGAACACCGAGGCCGGCCTCGGCTGGGCTTCGGCTTATCTGAAAAACTAGAACATCAAACTTACGGAGGAGTTGACATGAAAATCGGATTTGTCGGACTGGGCATCATGGGCGCGCCGATGGCGCGCAACCTCATGAATGGCGGTCATACCGTCTATCTCTTCAGCATCCCCTCGATCCCGCAGGACCTGATCGGCGATAAAGGCATCGCCTGCAAGTCTTCGAAGGAAGTGGCGCAGAAGGCCGACGTCATCATCACCATGGTGCCGGACACGCCTCACGTCCAAGCCGCGCTGTTCGACAAGGACGGCGTCGCCGAGGGTCTCTCGCCGGGCAAGATCGTCATCGACATGAGCTCGATCTCCCCGCTCGAAACCAAGAAATTCGCAACGAAGATCAACGAGCTCAAATGCGAGTATGTCGACGCGCCGGTATCCGGCGGCGAGGTCGGCGCGAAGGCGGCGACGCTCACCATCATGTGCGGCGGCAACCAGGACGCCTTCGACCAGGTCAAGCCGCTGTTCGAGCTGATGGGCAAGAACATCACCCTCGTCGGCAAGAACGGCGACGGCCAGACCTGCAAGGTCGCCAACCAGATCATCGTCGCGCTCAACATCGAGGCCGTCGGCGAGGCCCTGCTGTTCGCCTCCAAGGCCGGC
>CAYHXK010000160.1:0-6222 GCA_964360125.1 uncultured Sterolibacterium sp. | reverse complement strand
GATCCGGCAGGCGATTTCTCCCCGGTTGGCGATCAATATCTTTTCAAACATTTTTACGCTCCGGGGAGAAATCGCCTGTGCCCGCTGCGCGTGGCAGGCGTTTTGACTGCGTCGCTGCGCCGCTACGCGGCTGGTCTCCTCTGTTTGCGATGAGTATTTTCTGGAACATGCTATTCGCCTTCATAGTAGTCGACCGCGTCCCCGCAGCGACCGATGTGGCGAAACCGGCGCTGGCCTTCCGGTCCCGCCATGACGGCGAACTTGTCGGAGTCGGGGTATTCGCAGACGTCCGGTTCGCGCATGGAACTCGCAACCAGGACGCGCAAGTCCGTCGTGCCGGTGTTGATGATCTGGTGTGCGGTTTCGCGGTCGCCCGCCGGCGCGCCGATCACGTCGCCAGGAACCACCGGATACTCGCCACGCGCGGTGCGGTAGGTGCCGTGGCCCTCGAGCACGACATAGAGTTCGTCGTTGGCATGGTGGTTGTGGAAGGGGCAGATGCGGTGTCCCGGCGCGATGATGTCGTAGGACACCCCCAGATGCGTCAGCCCGAGCAGCGGTCCGAGGGCCGCGTAGCGGCTGCCATAGCGCGCATCGCGCGTGCCGTCGGTGAGCGTGGCCGCATCCAGCGCGATTACCGGGCTCGTCACGCTCATGCCACCCACCAGTTCGGTTTGCGCTTCTCGAGGAAGGCGCTCATGCCTTCCTTGGCTTCATCGGTGGCACGGATGCCGGCGATGCGTTGTGCCGTTTCCTCGATCACATCATGCGTAATCGGCCGGCCGGCAACCGTGCGCACCAGATCCTTGCATTCGCCCAGTGCATTCGGGCTGTTCCGCAGCAGGGCATCGACGATTTCGCCGATGGCGGCGTCGAGCGCCGCCGCGTCCGGTACGATCTCATGCACCAGGCCGATGCGATAGGCTTCCGCCGCCGCGAAGCGTTCCGCGGTGAGCATGTAGCGGCGCGCATGGCGCTCGCCAATGGCGGCGATGACGTGCGGACTGATCACCGCCGGGATGATCCCGAGCTTGACTTCGGACAGGGCGAAGTGCGTGTCGTATGTGGCGATGGCGATGTCGCACGCCGCCACCAGGCCGACCCCGCCGCCATAAGCCGGGCCCTGCACGCGCGCCACGGTCGGCTTCCTCATTTGCGCCAGGCAACGCAGCATCTCGGCCAGTGCGCGCGCATCGCGCAGGCTGTCTTCCGCCGAAAAATCGGCGGCACGCTGCATCCAGTTGAGATCGGCGCCGGCGCAGAAGCTCTTGCCGGTGCTGGAAATCACCAGCACCCGGACTGCCGGATCGCTCTCCATCCTGTCGACGGCATCGATCAGCTCGGCAATCAGCGCGTCGTCGAAGGCGTTATGCCGTTCGGGACGGTTGAGGGTAACCATGCCAACGCCGCCGTCGACTTCGGTGAGCAGATTTTGGTACATGTAATCTCCTTTTTTCACCACCAAGGGCACCAAGGACACCAAGGAAAACCTTGAGAAAAAGAATTTCATGGTGCCCTTGGTGTCGTTGGTGTCCTTGGTGGTTAACGCTTTTTACATCCTGAATACTCCGAACGTAGTCTTCTCGATCGGCGCATTAAGCGCGGCCGACAGCCCCAGGCCCAGCGCGCGGCGCGTTTGCGCCGGATCGAGCACGCCGTCGTCCCACAAGCGCGCGCTGGCATAGTAGGGATGCCCCTGGGTTTCGTACTGGCTGCGGAGCGGCGCCTTGAAGGCTTCCTCTTCTTGCTTGCTCCATGGTTTGCCGGCGGCTTCCATGCCGTCGCGCTTGACGCTGGCCAGCACGCTGGCCGCCTGTTCTCCGCCCATCACGCTGATCCGCGCGTTCGGCCAGATCCACAGCAGGCGCGGACTGTAGGCGCGGCCGCACATGCCATAGTTGCCGGCGCCGAAGCTGCCGCCGATGATCACGGTGAATTTCGGCACCTGCGCCGTCGCCACCGCGGTCACCATCTTGGCGCCGTCCTTGGCGATGCCGCCGTTCTCGTATTTGCGGCCGACCATGAAGCCGGTGATGTTCTGCAGGAACACCAGCGGAATGCCGCGCTGGGCGCACAGCTGGATGAAGTGCGCGCCCTTCTGGGCCGACTCGGAAAACAGGATGCCATTGTTGGCGACGATGCCGACGGGGTAGCCGTAGAGCCGCGCGAAGCCGGTCACCAGCGTGGCGCCGTAACGCGCCTTGAATTCGTCGAATTCGCTGGCGTCCACCAGACGGGCGATTATTTCCCGAACGTCATAGGGCTTTTTGGTGTCGCCCGGAATCACCCCGTAAATTTCTTCGGGATCATAGAGCGGCTCGCTGGGGGTGGCCAGATCCAGCGCGACGGGCTTCTGCCAGTTGAGGTTGGCGACGATGCGCCGGCAGATGGACAAGGCATGATGGTCGTTCTCGGCCAGATGGTCGGCGACGCCGGAGATGCGCGTATGCACGTCGCCGCCGCCGAGATCCTCGGCCGTCACTACTTCGCCGGTGGCCGCCTTCACCAGCGGCGGGCCGCCGAGAAAAATGGTGCCCTGGTTGCGGACGATGATGGCCTCGTCCGACATCGCCGGCACATAAGCTCCGCCGGCGGTGCACGAACCCATCACCACCGCGATCTGCGGGATGCCCTGCGCCGAGAGGTTGGCCTGGTTGAAGAAAATCCGGCCGAAGTGGTCGCGATCCGGGAACACCTCGTCCTGCGTCGGCAGGTTGGCGCCGCCGGAGTCGACCAGATAGATGCAGGGCAGGCGGTTCTGCTGGGCGATCTCCTGGGCGCGCAAATGTTTTTTCACCGTCAGCGGAAAATAACTGCCGCCCTTGACCGTGGCGTCGTTGGCGACGATCACGCACTCGACACAATGGACGCGGCCGATGCCGGTGATGACGCCGGCCGCGGGTACTTCGCCGTGGTACATGTCGTGTGCCGCCAGCGCCGAGAACTCCAGGAAGGGCGCGCCGGGATCGAGCAGCGCATTGACGCGGTCGCGCGGCAGCAGCTTGCCGCGCGCCAGGTGCTTGTTGCGCGCGTCTTCGGAAACGCCGCGGGCGACGGCTTCGGTCTTGTCGCGCAGGTCGTCCACCAGCGCGCGCATGGCGGCGGCGTTGGCCTTGAATTCCGCCGAGCGCGGATTGAGTTGGGATTTCAGGATGGTCATGACGTATTCAGAAGCCTCCGGTTTGCAGCCACTTTTCGATCTGCGGCAGGCGGTCGGCGCCCCAGAAAGGCTCGCCATCGACAAGCATATAGGGTACCCCGAACAAGCCCCTGGCGATGGCGCCGTCGGTCTCCTGCTTCAGCCGCTCCTTGACCTCCGGTTTCGCCACCGCCTCGGCCAAGGCTTCCTGGTCGATGCCGAGTCCGGCGGCGATCTGCCGCACCACGGCGAGGTCCGAAATATCGCGCCCCTCCGCCCAGTAGGCACGGAACACGCCATGGGCAAAGCGCCGTGCTCGCTCGCAGTCCTGCTCATGCAGCCAATAATAAGCGCGGGCCGCCGCCAGGGTGGCGATCGGGAATTTCTCCGGCTGGACGAAGGGCAGGCCATGGAAGCGCGCCGAGCGGGAGAAATCGCGCCTCGAATACTCGCCTTTGAGCGGCACGTTGATTAACGGCGGCAAGCCGGTTTTCTGGAACGCCACGCCCATCATCATCGGCCGCCATTTGACCGACCGCCCGTATTTCTCCGCCAGCGCGTCGATCAGCTCGCTGGCGATATAAGAATAGGGCGAGGAAAAGTCAAAATAGAACTCGATCGGGTCGGACATGAATTTCTCCTAGGCGCCTATGTTGTCAGGGCGCGGCCGATCACCAGCCGCTGGATGTCGGACGCGCCTTCGTAGATCTGGCAGACGCGCACGTCGCGATAAATGCGCTCGACCGGGAAGTCTGCCACATAACCGTAGCCGCCATGAATCTGGATGGCATCGGAACAGATTTTCTCGGCCATCTCGGAAGCAAACAGCTTGGCCATCGAGGCTTCCTTGAGGCAGGACTGGCCGGCATCGCGCAGGCTCGCCGCATGATGCACCAGTTGCCGCGCCGCCTCGATCTGCGTCGCCATGTCGGCGAGGCGGAAATTCACCGCCTGGTGCTCGAAGATAGTCTTGCCGAAACTCTCGCGCTCATGGGAGTATTTCAATGCCGCCTCGAAGGCCGCGCGCGCCATGCCCACCGCCTGGGCGGCGATGCCGATGCGGCCTGTCTCCAGATTGGCCAGCGCGATGCGATAGCCTTGACCTTCCCGGCCGAGCAGGTTCCCCGCCGGGACGCGGCAGTTCTCGAAGAGGATCTGCGCCGTGTCCGAGGCATGCTGGCCGAGCTTCTCCTCGATGCGCGCCACGATGTATCCGGGCGTGTCGGTCGGCACGATGAAGGCCGAGATGCCCTTCTTGCCGGCACTCCGGTCGGTGACGGCGAAGACGATGGCGACTTGGGCGTTCTTTCCCGAAGTGATGAACTGTTTGACGCCGTTGAGCACCCACTCGTCGCCGTCCTTCACCGCAGAGCAGCGGATGGCGGCGGCATCCGAACCGACCTGCGGTTCGGTCAGGCAGAAGCAGCCGAGTTGCGCGCCCGAGGCCAGCGGCCTGAGGAATTTTTCCTTCTGCGCCTCTCTGCCGAAAGCGAGTATCGGTCCGCACACCACCGAGTTCTGCACGCTGACGATGGTCGAAGTGGCGCCATCGCCGGCGGCGATCTCCTCCAGCGCCAACGCCAGCGAAACAGTGTCCATGCCGGCGCCGCCCCAGGCCTCGGGCACCGTCATGCCGAAGGCGCCGAGAGCCGCGAGTTCCCGCAGCGCCTCGTGCGGAAAAATGCAGTGGCGATCCCATTCGGCGGCGAACGGCGCCAGACGCTCGCGGGCGAAATCGCGCAGGGCGTCGCGGATCATTTGCTGTTCCTGGCTGAGTATCATGGGTGCAGGTATCCGGGGGGTGACGGGTCAAATCAGTTCGATGGCCATGGCGGTGGCTTCGCCGCCGCCGATGCACAGGCTGGCGACGCCGCGGCGCTTGCCGACCTTGCGCAGCGCGCCGATCAGCGTCACCATGATGCGCGCACCGGAAGCGCCGATGGGATGGCCCAGCGCGCAGGCGCCGCCGTGGACGTTCACCTTCTCGTGCGGCAGCTTGAGGTCGTGCATGGCCGCCATGGTGACCACGGCGAAGGCTTCGTTGACTTCCCACAAGTCCACGCTGCCGCTGCTCCAGCCGGTCTTCGCCAGCAGTTTCTGCATGGCGCCCACCGGGGCGGTGGTGAACCAGCCCGGCTCCTGGGCGTGGGTGCTGTGCCCGACGATGCTGGCGAGCGCTGCCAATCCCAGCTTGTCGGCGGTGGAGCGGCGCATCAGCAGCAGCGCGGCGGCGCCGTCGGAGATCGAGGAGGCATTGGCGGCGGTGACCGTGCCGTCCTTGCGGAAGGCCGGTTTGAGCTTGGGGATCTTGTCGAGCTGTGCCTTGAACGGCTGCTCGTCCTGGTCGAAAAGCGTGTCGCCTTTCTTGCCGGCGACCGTCACCGGCGCGATCTCCCAGGCGAAGGAACCGTCGCTATTGGCCTGCTGAGCGCGGGTGGTGGAGGCAATCGCAAACTGGTCCTGCGCCTCCCGCGTGAAGCGATACTTGTCGGCGCAGTCCTCGGCGAAAGTGCCCATCAGCCGGCCCCCGCCTTTTTCATCCCTGGTATAGGCGTCTTCCAGGCCGTCGAGAAACATGTGATCGAAGATCTGCCCGTGACCCATGCGATAGCCGCCGCGGGCCTTGGGCAGCAGGTAAGGCGCGTTGCTCATCGACTCCATGCCGCCGGCCAACATGATGCTGTTGCTGCCGGCCAGCAACATGTCGTTGGCGAACATTGCGGCGCGCATGCCCGAGCCGCACATCTTGTTCACCGTGGTGCAGCCGGCCGCCAGTGGCAGGCCGGCGCTTAAGGCTGCCTGGCGCGCCGGCGCCTGGCCCTGGCCGGCGGGCAGCACGCAACCCATGATGACCTCCTCCACCTGCTCCGGCGCCAGGCCGGCGCGCTCGACCGCGGCCCGGATGGCGACGCTGCCGAGTTGGGCGCAAGTCAGGGAGGCGAAGTCCCCCATGAAGCCGCCCAGCGGGGTGCGGGCGGCGGAGACGATGACGACGGGATCGTTATGCATGCTGAACTCCTGTTCCAAAAAAATGAGTAAGCTACCAGGGCAGTGGGTAATCGACGCTGCCCTCGCGCGCTTTC
>CAYHXK010000159.1:0-6281 GCA_964360125.1 uncultured Sterolibacterium sp. | reverse complement strand
GAAGTCGAAGAACCAGTGGGTCGATACCACGCTGAATCCGGATGCCAAGATCAGCCAGTCGATCGCGGTGTTCGACATCAACAACCTCGACAAGGGTTTCGTCACGCTGCCGATCGCCGATTGGGCCGGCATCGGCGATGGCGCCAAACGCATCGTCCAGCCGGAGTACAACCAGGCGGGCGACGAGGTGTGGTTCTCGGTGTGGAGCGCCAAGGACAAGGAGTCGGCCATCGTGGTCGTGGATGACAAGACGCGCAAGCTGAAAGCCGTCATCAAGGACAAGTTGCTGATCACCCCGACCGGCAAATTCAACGTGAACAACACCCAGCACGACGTATACTAAATCGATAACCATTGCCGTCCATCCTGACCTGGGTGGGCGGCGCTTTATAGGAGCTTTTCCATGAAATTGAAGTCCATGATGCTGATGGCGGGCGTGGCCGCGATTGCGCTGTCCGCGCCGGCTTTCGCCAACGAAGAGGCAATCGCCACCAAGGCCGGCTGCCTGGCTTGCCATACCAAGGACAAGAAGCTGGTCGGCCCGTCCTACAAGGACGTCGCCGCCAAGTACAAGGGTCAGGGCGATGCGGCCGCCAAGCTGGCCGACAAGGTGAGAAAGGGCGGGCAGGGTGTGTGGGGACCGATCCCGATGCCGCCGAGCCCGGCTGAAAAAATCAACGACGCCGATCTCAAGGCCGTTGTGCTGTGGATACTGAAAGGCTGAAGCAGACCACTAGCATAGCCGGGGACGGGGGTTGGGTAGCACCAGCCCCCGTTTCATTTGATGCGAGTCAATGCAGAAATGCCGTGATGCTGGCATCCTCGCAACCATGAGAGCCATTTGCATACTCTTGCTGTCCGGCCTGTCGCTGTGGGCTGCGGCCCAGCCCTCTGTCGCGCCCTCGCCGCTGCGCCAGCATGAATTGATCCGGCTGGTGCGCCAGGACTGCGGCGCCTGCCACGGCATGACCCTGCAAGGCGGGCTGGGTTCGCCGCTGCTGCCGGAGAGCCTGCGCGAAACACCGCCAGCCAGTCTGGTGGCAACGGTGTTGCATGGCCGCCCCGGGACCCCCATGCCGGCATGGAAATCCATACTCGGCGAGCATGAGGTGGAATGGATCGTCGCTCAACTGATACAAGGTTTTCCGCAAGAATGAAAAATTTATTGCTTGTCTCCCTGGCGCTGCTCTCCGCCTGCGCGCAACTGCCCCAGCAAAGCCAACACTCCCTGCGCGGCACGGGCGATCTCGGCGTGGTGATCGAACGCGCATCCGGCCGAGTGGCCGTCGTGGATAACAGTGCGCGCGCCAAGCTCGGATCGGTCGATGGCCTGGGCGACCTCTCGCATGCCTCGGTGGTGTTCTCGCGCGACGGCCGTTATGCCTATGTCTTCGGCCGCGACGGGGGGATTTCCAAGGTCGATCTGCTGACCCGGCGCATCGAGCGTCGAATCATGCAGGCCGGCAACAGCATCGGCGGCGCCATCTCCCAGGACGGGCGCATCGTCGTGGCGCAGAACTACGAACCGGGCGGCATCAAGGCTTTCGATGCGGCGACGCTGGAGCTGCTGGCCGACATTCCCGCGACCTATGGCAGCGAGGGCAAGCGTTCCAAGGTGGTGGGACTGGTCGATCTGCCGGGCAACAAGTTCGCATACGCGCTGTTCGATGCCGGCGAGATCTGGATCGCCGATTTGTCCGATATCAGGCAGCCGCAACTGACCAAGTTCCGCGACATCGGCAAGCTGCCTTACGACGGGCTGGTGACGCCGGACGGCCGCTACTATCTGGCCGGCTTGTTCGGCGAGGACGGCATCGCCCTGGTCGATTTGTGGCAACCGGCACAGGGCGCTCGCAAAATACTTACTGGCTATGGCCGCGGCGCGGAGCCACTGCCAGTCTTCAAGATGCCGCATTTGCGCGGCTGGGCGGTGGCCGGGCGGCGCGCCTACCTGCCGGCGATCGGCCGCCACGAAGTTCTGGTGGTGGATACTTCGACCTGGCAGGAAGTCGGCCGGATTCCCGTCAAGGGTCAGCCGGTGTTTGTCATGGCGCGGCCGGATGGCCGCCAGGTGTGGGTAAACTTCGCCTTTCCCGACAACGGCTGGGTGCAGGTGATAGATACCCTTGACCACCGGCTGATCGCGACCCTGGCGCCCGGCAAGGCAGTGCTGCATCTTGAATTCACTGCCAAAGGCGAACAGGTGTGGATCTCGGCGCGCGACGACCATCGCGTCGTGATCTATGATACGCAGACGCTGAAAGCGCTTGGCGAATTGCCGGCGCAGAGTCCTTCCGGCATATTTTTTACTTCGCGCGCTGCGCGCATCGGATTTTGATGAACGCACTTGCCCCCCTCGACTTTCGTCTGCTCAACGAATTTCAGCGCGACTTTCCGCTGCTGCCGCAGCCGTTCGCGGCTATCGCCGAGCACGTCGGCAGCACTGAAGGCGCAGTGATTGCCGCGCTCGCCAGGCTCACGGAGGCCGGCGCGGTAAGCCGCATCGGCGCGGTGTTCGCGCCGCGTTGCGTCGGCGCCAGCACGCTGGCCGCGCTATCCGCGCCGGATGGGCAACTGGAGCGCATCGCCGATCTGGTCAGCCGTCACCCGGAGGTCAATCACAACTACCAGCGCGAGCACCGCTACAACCTGTGGTTCGTCGCCACCGCCCAGGACCAGGCGGCGCTCGACATGGCCTTGCGGCGCATCGAAGCCGAGACTGGCTGCGCCGTGTTGCGCCTGCCGCTGCTCGAAGAGTTTCATATCGACCTCGGCTTCGATCTTGCCGGCGATCTTGCCAAGAACGGTAAATCACGTTGTGGCGCACGCACCGTTGCGGCGGGCGCGATGGTGAATATGACCGAAGCGCAACGCCGCCTCCTGCGCGGCTTGCAGGACGGCCTGGAACTGCTGCCGCGACCCTTTAGCCGGCTGGCGATGCGCGCCGATCTAGCCGAAGAAGAAGTGTTGCGGCTGATCGCCGACTGGCTGGCGCGCGCTTTCGTCAAGCGCTTCGGCGTGGTGGTGCGCCATCATGAACTGGGGTACACCGCCAACGCCATGTGCGTCTGGGATGTACCCGATGCGGAGGTGGCGGCGCTGGGCGCCCGTCTCGCCACCGAGCCCGCCGTAACGCTCTGCTACCGCCGCGCCCGCGCCTTGCCGCAAGCGGATTGGCCGTACAACCTGTTCTGCATGATCCATGGCCGGAACCGTGACGAAGTGCATGCAGAGATTGCCGCTTTGCACGCTCGCCACGGACTCGCCGCCTACCCGCAGGCAGTGCTGTTCAGCGTTCGAAGATTCAAGCAGCGCGGCGCACGCTATCTGCATGCGGGATAGGATGGCTCCGCCGCACGGTTCGCTGGACGCTACCGACCGCAGCATCGTCAATGCGTTGCAAGGGGATTTCCCGCTCTGCGACGAGCCCTATCGCGTCGTTGCCGAGCGGCTGGGGATCGGCGAAGGCGAGTTGCTGACACGTCTCCAGGCCATGCTCGATACCCGCGTCCTGACGCGCTTCGGGCCGATGTTCCAGGTCGAGCGGATGGGCGGGGCCTTCGTCCTGGCGGCGATGAAAATTCCCGAGGAGAATTACGAGCGGGTCGCCGAAATCGTCAACAGCCTGCCCGAGGTGGCGCACAACTATCGCCGCGAACATGCGCTGAATATGTGGTTCGTGCTGGCTACCGAGACGCCGGCCGGAATCGCCAGCGCCATCGAGCAGCTGGAGCGCAGCACGGGCTTTCCGGTGCATGCTTTTCCAAAACTGCGAGAGTATTTCGTCGAAATGAAACTTGAAGCGTGAAGCGTGAGGAGTGAGGCGTGAGGCGTGAGGAGCTTACGGATGAATTGGATCGTCGCCTGATCGTCGCCACCCAGGCTGGTTTGCCGCTGCTGACCAAGCCCTACCATGCGCTCGCCGAGCGGCTCGGCGTGAGTGCCGGCGAAGTCCAGTCGCGCCTCCAGCGCATGCTGGAGCGTGGGCTGATCCGCCGCATCGGCGCGGTGCCCAATCACTACGCGCTGGGCTACACCGCCAACGGCATGTCGGTGTGGGATATTCCGGACGAGCGCGTGGATGCGCTGGGTGAGCGGGTGGGCGGGCTGGAATTCGTCACCCATTGTTATCGGCGCCCCCGCAGCCTGCCGGATTGGCCGTATAATCTGTTCGCAATGGTGCACGGCAGCAATCGTCCCGAGGTCGAAGCCAAGGTGGCGCAAATCGCCACTTTGATCGGCAGCGAATGTCGTTCCCATGACGTGCTTTACAGTTCGCGGATATTGAAAAAAACCGGCCTGCGCATCGCGGGTTGACTCCCGGCAATCACCAAATCTTTTGCATGAGCGCATCCCCGCAAGCAACGCCTTCCCCCAGTCTCGCCACGCTGTCGGTGGCTGCCATGGGCGTGGTGTACGGCGACATCGGCACCAGCCCGCTGTACACCATGAGGGAAGTATTCACCGGTTCCCACGCCGTGCTGGCGACGCACGACAATCTGCTCGGCATCCTTTCCCTGATCTTCTGGGCGCTGACCATCACCGTCTCGCTCAAATACGTGATGTTCATCACCCGCGCCGACAACCGCGGCGAAGGCGGCATCATGGCGCTGACCGCACTGGCCTTGCGCACTTCCGGAACGAGCGCCCGTACCCTGTGGTGGGTCTCGGTGCTGGGGATATTCGGCGCGGCGCTGTTCTATGGCGACGCGGTGATCACCCCGGCCATGACAGTACTGTCGGCAGTCGAAGGCCTCGAAGTGGCGACGCCGCTGTTCAAGCCTTTTGTGGTGCCGATCACCATCGGCATCATCGTCGGCTTGTTCGTCTTTCAGCGCCAGGGCACCGCCAGTGTCGGCGCCTTGTTCGGGCCGGTGATGATGTTCTGGTTCGCAACGCTGGGCACGCTCGGCGTGTGGAACATCCTCAAGCATCCGGAAGTGATCGCCGCCATCAATCCCTGGTACGCCCTGCATTTTTTTCTGGAAAACCGCATGCACGGTTTTCTCGCGCTGGGCGCGGTGGTGCTGGCGATCACCGGGGGCGAGGCGCTTTACGCCGACATGGGCCATTTCGGCAGGCGGCCGATCAAGTGGGCCTGGCTGGGCTTCGTCTTCCCCATGCTGTATCTGAACTATCTCGGCCAGGGCGCGCTGATCCTGGACGATCCGGAGGCGGTCAAGAATCCCTTCTTTCTGCTGGTGCCGGAGATCCTGCTGTATCCGATGGTCGGTCTGGCTACGGCGGCAGCGATTATCGCCTCGCAGGCGGTGATCTCGGGCGCCTTCTCGCTCACCAGCCAGGCCATGCAGCTGGGGTACTGCCCGCGCATCCAGGTGCTGTTCACCTCCGAACGCGAGAAGGGGCAGATTTACATCCCCAATATCAACTGGCTGGTGCTGCTGGCGGTGATCATCCTGGTGCTGGGTTTTCGCTCGTCTTCCAACCTGGCGTCCGCCTATGGCCTGGCCGTCACGCTGACCATGTTGATCGATACCCTGCTCGCCTTCATCGTGGTGCGCAGCCTGTGGCAGTGGAGCGGTCTCAAGTCGGTGGCGTTCCTGGGTTTTTTTATCGTGGTCGACTTTGCTTTCTTCGCCGCCAATAGCGTCAAGATACTCGACGGCGGCTGGTTTCCGCTGGTGCTGGGAGTGTCGGTGTACATCCTGCTGTCGACCTGGAAGCTCGGACGCGCGCTGCTTTACCGCAAGCTCCAACAGGAATCGATGCCGCTGGATGCCTTCATCAAGAGCCTGGAGTATGGCGGGCCGCACCGCGTCGAAGGCACCGGCATCTTCATGACCACCAATCCCGACGGCGTGCCGCGAGCGATGCTGCACAACCTGCTGCACAACAAAGTGCTGCACGAGCGCGTGGTGCTGCTCAACGTGAACGTCGAGGACGTGCCGCACGTCCCCGAGGAGAACCGCGTCGAAGTGCATCGGCTGCCGCAGGGTTTCTTCCAGGTGATCGTTCGCTACGGCTTCAAGGACGACCCGGACATTCCGCAGGCGTTGGCGATGTGCGAAGCCTATGGGATCAAGTACGAGGCGATGGAAACCTCCTTCTTCCTCGGCCGCGAGACCATCGTTCGACACCGCATGCCAACCATGTCGCGCTGGCGGCAAAAGCTGTTCACCTGGATGTTCCGCAATGCCGAGACGGCGACGGCCTTCTTCAAGATACCCACCAACCGGGTGGTTGAACTTGGGACGCAAGTTGAACTGTAATCCTTCAGCCGTAGGAGGCTCGTTGTGTTTCGCATCTCCCAGTACCTGCAG
>CAYHXK010000158.1:0-6302 GCA_964360125.1 uncultured Sterolibacterium sp. | reverse complement strand
GCCACTACATCAATCTGTGCGCCTTCGAGGGCGAAACCTTCGGCCAGTCCATGATCGTGCGCGGTTCTCTGGAGCGCCTGACGCCGGTGCTGATGACCGCGCTGGTGGCCGCCTTCGCCCTGATGCCGCTGCTGGTCTCGGCCGACGCGCCGGGCAAGGAAGTGCTGCACCCGGTGGCGGTAGTGATTTTCGGTGGTCTCATCAGTTCGACGCTGCTCGATTCCCTGCTCACACCGCTGATGTTCTGGCTGTGGGGCAAGCCGGCGCTGGAGCGCCTGCTTGCTGCAAATGAACGTGAAAGTTTCTAGTGCCAGCCTTTGCCCCTGTGGTACTAAGCCCGATTCTTACAACCAAGGAGTTTCCCATGAAGCAAGCCCTGATTCTCGTCGCAGCCGCCAGCATGTTGGGTTTGGCGAGCCCGACCCTGCTCGCCCACAGCGACGAATACCTGGATACCCAGAAGGCGCCCAATGGCGGCCAGCAGCGCATGGCCGGTATCTATCACTTCGAGCTGGTGGTGGCAAAGGCCGGCAAGGAAGCGACGGAAAACCCGGTCGTCGTCTTCGTCACCGATCATGCCGGAGTGAAAGTCCCGACAGTCGGCGCTGGTGGCACGGCGACCATCCTCGCCGGCAAGCAGAAGGCCACCGTCCAGCTCGTCCCCGATGGCGACAACCGCCTGAAAGGCACTGCCAAATACGCCTCGACGGCGGACATGAAGGTCGTGGTGTCGATTACCTTGTCCGGCAAGGCCGCCGAACAGGCGCGCTTTACGCCGCTGGCTGCAGCGAAGGACGCGCACACAGACCACAAGCATTGAGTCGCGCCGATTCCTGCCCCGTCAGCTCCGTTGCCGAGGGGCTGCAGCAAATTTACCGATGGAGAATCGCCATGAACAGAATTGCCATGGCCGCCATTGCAGCATCGCTGGCGTTTTCTTATCCGGCTTTCGTCGATGACGTCCACCACCCGGAAAAAGTCGCGGAGCCGGTCACGGCCAAGGGGCAAGTGCCAGGGTCCCAAGCTCCAGCAGAATCAGCGCAGAGTCATCAACAATCAACACGATGACAACACGCGCCAGCATAGCCCACATTACAAGAATGTAATCCTTCGGTCAGCCAGTTGTCGGGTGGATGAGGCGAAAATACGCTGCATGTTTTCAATAGTCGGGGAAGCATCATGAAATCAAGAAAAATACTTGCGGCTTTTGGCGGACTGGCGCTCTCCTTCCACGTGCTTGCCGCATCCGCCTTGCCCACCGTGGATGTCTATAAAAGCGCGAGCTGCGGCTGTTGCGGAAAATGGGTCGAACACCTTCGCCAAAACGGCTTCGAAGTCAAAACACACGATGTAGGCGACGTTTCGGGAAAACGCAAAAACCTCGGCATGCCCGAGCGCTTCGGCTCTTGTCATACCGCCAAGGTGGGCGCCTACGTGATTGAGGGCCACGTCCCAGCCCAGGATATTCGGCGCTTGCTGAAAGAGCAACCCAAGGCACTGGGACTGGCGGTGCCTTCCATGCCGCCGGGATCGCCCGGGATGGAAAGTCCGAGTCCCGTCGCTTATGACACCTTGCTGGTACAGAAAAATGATTCCGCCAGCGTATTTGCCCGACACTGAGGCAGCATCCTCGCGCAAATCCCGGCCCTGACGCAAGAAACCTTTAACCAGGAAGGAATCATGATGAAAAAGCGTGGATTTTCAACCTCAAGGAGCTACAAATGTACAAGATGACTGGTATTGCTTTAGCGACAGTTTTGGGTGTAACCGGCTGTGGCGGAGGAGGCGGCGGGAGTATCCCGGACGTGGCCGCTCCCGCGCCGACTTCCGTGAGCGGCACGGCGGCCAAAGGCATCATCAAGCAGGCCAAAGTCCTGGTGTGCCGCATCGTCAATGGCGTGCCTGAAGCCGATGCTGCTTGCGCAACCACCACCACAGGAAGCGACGGCTCGTATCGTGTAACTTTTAGCGACGGCTATACCGGACCGGCGATGGTCAAGGTGGTACCGGGGACTGTGACAGGCATAGTCAGCACCATGATGGATGAAGCCACGGGCGCCGACATTCCCTACAACATGACCATGCGGGCGGTCGTTCCCGCGGTGTCCGGCGCCACCACCGCTTACGTCACGCCGTTCAGCGAAATGGCCGCCAGCGCGATGGGCGCGACGCCCATGGACGCGACCACCATTGCCCAGGCAATCAACACCGTCCAAAGCGTCATGACCGGACTTGGCATCGATTTGAGCGTGATGCCGATGATGGACCTGAAAAACAACGCCGCCAATTCCACTGTGCTGACCATGCAGGCGAATATGGTCAAGCAGCTGAGCCGGGTGGCGCTGGCCGCCAAGAACTCCAGCCTGTTCAAGGACGCCAACGGGGTTGCCTGCAATACCTTGGCCACGGACTCGCTGAAATTTTCCTGCGTGGTGTCGGCCATGGCGGGCGTCATGAACAACTATCTGACCGCCGATCCGACCAAGCTTGGCAACATGATGACCGCATTGAACGCGCAGAACGTCACCGGCGTGACCATGCCGATACTGCAGACGAATGGCACGCTGTCCTACATGGGCAATACCAATATGACCTCCCTGACGTCCATGACCAGCGCCATGCAAAACGCCGGCTTGTCGACGACCTCGGCGGCGAACACGGCGAATGTTATGATGGGGGGGATGCGCTAAGTCGATTGTTTGCAGCTCGCGACTGCGATGAAGACCGGATGCGGCAAGGCGGACAACTCCCGTAGCCTTGCCGCTTCTTTCGGAATCCCGGACAATCCCCATGCGCGGCGACGCCGCGCCGCACGAAATCCGCTCAATTTACCAGCATAATCTCACCATGAAGATCTACTGCTCCCTGCTGGCGGCAGCCTGCGCGCTGCTGTCCGCTCCAGTCCTCTCCGCCGAAGATCAATTGATCGGCGGCACCGTCGAAAGCCTGCTCGACTATGCCCGCGAACGACATCCGGAATTCGCCGCCATGCGTCTCGAAGCCCAGGCGGCGGGCGAAAGAATCGAGCCGGCCGGAGCTTTGCCCGATCCGCTGCTGCGCGCCGAACTTGTCGATGTGACCAATGCCGGCAGCGACGCCAGCCCCAACCTGCTGCCGGCGCGTGTCGGCGGCACCAAGTACACGCTGATCCAGCCGCTGCCGTGGTTCGGCAAGCGCGCCCTGAAGCGCGACGTTGCCGCGGCCGGCGCCGCCGAGGCGCACAGCCGGACGCGCGCCACCTGGATGGAACTGGCCACGCGCATCAAGCTGAACTACGCCCAGCACCATGTGCATGGAGCAAGCCTGACCGTGGCCCGCGAAAACCTCGATCTGCTGGAACGCCTGGAACGCATCGCCCGGCTACGCTATGCAAATGGACTGGCAGCGCAGCAGGATGTGATTCGCGCCCAGGCTGAACAGACCATGCTGCGCAGCGATCTGGCGCTGCTCGAAGGCGAGAGCGCGCAGTCCAGCGCGCGTATCAGGAGCCTGCTGGGACGTCCGCCGATCAATGTGAAGCTGCGCCCGCCGGAAAAACTGCGGCCGCCGCTGGCGCCGGAAAAGCTCGACTTCGTTGCGCTGGAAGCGCGCCTGCTTGACAACAACCCGCAGTTGGCGGCCGAGCATGCGCGGGTTGCAAGCGCCGACAAGAGCCGCGAACTGGTCTACAAAAATCGCTATCCGGACTTCAGCGTCGGCATCTCGCCGATCCAGACGCGCAACCGCGTCAGCGAATGGGAATTGATGTTTGAGATCAATATTCCGCTGCAGCAGGACAGCCGCCGGGCGCAGGAACGCGAAAGCGAGCTGATGCTCGATGCGGCCCGCCTTCGCCGCGAGGCGACGCTCAACCAGTCCCTGGCGGACCTGAGCGAGAGCCTGGCGGGGATGGAGGCGGCGCGGCGCGTCGAGAACCTGGCCGGCGCCACTCTGCTGCCGCAGGCCCAGCTTACCCTGCAAGCGGCGCTGGCCGGCTACGAAACCGGCAAGGTCGATTTTGCCACCGTCCTTGAAGCGCAACGACAGATCCGCAAGGCGCGCCTGGACATCGTCAAGGCGCGCGGCGACCAGCAGATGCGCCGCGCGGAAATTGAACGCCTGATCGGGGAAGAATTATGACGCAGACTGCAAAGCTGGCCACCAACGCATTCATCATCGGGCTGGCTGTCCTCATCGCCGCCGGCGGAGGCTACTGGTGGGGCGGACGTTCCGCAACGCCGGAAACTGCCGTGTCGGCGCCTGCCAAAACCGCCGCCGAAGCGGACAAGAAGCCGCGCAAGCTGCTCTATTACCGCAATCCGATGGGCTTGCCGGACACCTCGCCGACACCCAAAAAGGACCCGATGGGGATGGACTACATCGCGGTTTTCGAGGGCGGCGAGGATGGCGACGAAGGCGCGGCGAAGGCGCCGGGTTCCGCCGGCCAGATCAGGATCAGTACTGAAAAAGTGCAGAAGCTCGGCGTGCGCGTGGAACCGGTCGCGCTCCGCTTGCTGGACAAAACCGTGCATGCTTCAGGGCGCATCGAGCCCGACGAACGCCGCCTCGCCACCATCGCCCCCAAGTTCGAGGGTTATGTCGAGCGCCTCCATGTGAATGTCACCGGGCAGCCGGTGAGCAAGGGGCAGCCGCTGTTCGAGGTCTACAGCCCGGAGCTGGTCTCGGCCCAGCGCGAATACGCACTCGCCAGCCAAGGCGTACAGGCATTAAAAGACACCGGCAGCGAGACGCAAAGCAGCATGCGGCAACTCGCCGAGGCCAGCCTGCTGCGCCTCAGAAACTGGGACATCTCGGAAGAACAGGTGCAGGCTTTGACCAAGTCGGGTGAGACCAGGCGGACCCTCACCTTCCGCTCGCCGGTGAGCGGCATCGTCACCGAAAAAAAGGCCTTGCAAGGCATGCGCTTCATGCCCGGCGAAGTCCTCTACCAGATCGCCGATCTCTCCGCCGTTTGGGTGATCGCCGATGTTTTCGAGCAGGACATCGGCCTGGTCAAAACCGGCGCCAAAGCCCAGGTCAAGATCAACGCCTATCCGGACAAGCTCTTCGAGGGCCGGATCACCTATGTGTATCCGACCTTGAAGACGGAAACCCGCACCGTCCCGGTCCGCATCGAGCTCGCCAATCCAGGGGCTTTGCTGAAACCGGGAATGTACGCACAAGTGGAACTGCCGGTCGGCGGCAAGGGGCAGGTGCTGACCGTCCCCGATTCTGCGGTGATCGATAGCGGCACCCGGCGCATCGTCCTGGTACAACTCCAGCAAGGCCGCTTCGAACCGCGCGAGGTCAAGCTCGGCGCGCGCAGCAATAGCTTCGTGGAAGTGCTGGAGGGCGTCAAGGACGGCGAGCTGGTGGTGGTCGCGGCCAACTTCCTGATCGACGCCGAGAGCAATCTCAAGGCTGCCGTGGGCGGTCTTAGCGGCATGCCCGCAGCCGCGCCGGCCGCCAAGCCGGCCAGCGCTGGACACCGAGCCGAAGGAACGGTGGACGGCGTGGACGCCAAGGCGGGTAGCGTTACCCTCAACCACGGCGCGGTGGCCACGCTCAAATGGCCGGCCATGGCCATGGAGTTCAAAGTCGCCAACCCAAGCTTGCTGGAGGGTCTCAAGCCCGGCGCGGCAGTCGCTTTCGAATTCGTCGAGCGCCAGCCTGGCGAATGGGTGATCACCTCGATCAAGCCGGCGGCCAAAGGCCCGGCGAGCGCCACGCCGGGCAAGCCCGCCGGCGCCGCGCCCGCCGATCCCCACGCCGGACACTGACGGAGAGACGCCATGCTGGCCAACATCATCGAATGGTCGGGCAGGAATCGCTTCCTGGTCCTGCTCGCCACCCTGTTCGTCGTCATCGGCGGCATCTATGCCGTCCTCAAGACGCCGATCGATGCGCTGCCCGATCTTTCCGACGTGCAGGTGATTGTCTATACCGAGTACCCCGGACAGGCGCCGCAGGTGGTGGAGGACCAGGTGACCTACCCGCTCACCACGGCCATGCTGTCGGTGCCCAAATCCAAGGTGGTGCGGGGGTTTTCCTTCTTCGGCGCCTCGTTCGTCTACATCATTTTCGAAGACGGCACCGACATTTACTGGGCGCGCACGCGCGTGCTCGAATACCTGAATTTCGCCTCGGGGCGCATGCCCAGGGGCGTGACGCCGGCGCTCGGGCCGGACGCCACCGGCGTCGGCTGGGTCTATCAATATGCGGTACTGGCCAAGGACAAGACGCTGGCGGAATTGCGTACCATCCAGGACTGGTATCTGCGCTACCAACTCACCAAGGCGCAGGGAGTGGCCGAAGTCGCTTCC
>CAYHXK010000157.1:0-6306 GCA_964360125.1 uncultured Sterolibacterium sp. | reverse complement strand
TACCTGCGCTTGCCTGGCGCTGCCGGGTGCGTATCCGGAACCAGCGTGACTAGTATGCTCATGCGCACATTGTCCGGTAAACATGCTGTCTGGGTCAATCCATAATTCGGGTGCCCCTGTCGAACACTTCCGCAGGGCAGTCATTTTTCATGCAAAAATGATGGCGGTAGATTTTATGGCGACCTCCATGCATACCTTACTCTTCCTCACCGCCCGCGCGCTGTTTTTCGTTTCCATGCTAGCCGCTTCCGCCAACGTCTTCGCCGTCCCCCTCGCGCCGCCGGAAATGCGTCTTCCCGAATGGGTCAAGCCGCTGGCTTATGACATCGAACTGACGATACGGCCAGACAAGGAGGATTTCGATGGCCGCCTGACGATCGAAATCGAGCTGACCGGGGCGCGCGATTTTCTGTGGATTCATGCACGCGATTTAGCTATTCGGCAAGTGCATGCGATTTCGGGCGGGGAGACAATCGCCGCAAAAGTGGAACCGGGCAATGCAGAGATACTGGGGCTGCGCTTTGCCTCGCGCCTGCCGGCGGGCCGCGCGCGTCTTGAGTTCAATTACTCGGGAAAACTCGACACCATCAACACACGTGGCCTTTTCCGTCAGCAGGATGCGGGCGAGTGGTACGTATTCAGTCAATTCGAACCGATCAGCGCCAGGAGGGCATTTCCGTGCTTCGATGAGCCCCGCTGGAAATCCACTTGGAAACTTGCGCTGACGGTGCGCAACGAGCATGTGGCGGTCGCCAACATGCCGGTAGCCCGCGAGACCGTACTCGCGGGCGGCATGAAGCGGGTGGAGTTCGCAACCACTCCTCCGCTATCCAGCTATCTGGTGGCTTTCGGCGTCGGGCCGTTCGACGTTGTCGATGGAGGTTCGGCGGGCAAGAACCGCGTACCTCTGCGTTATATCACTCCTAAAGGACGCGGGGCGGAGGCGGCCTATGCGGCGCAAGTCACACCCGACCTGCTGGTCTTGCTGGAGGAATATTTCGGCCGGCCCTATCCCTTTGCCAAACTCGACAGCATGGTGATCCCGGTGACTGTGAACTTCGGCGCCATGGAAAACGCCGGTCTCATCACTTATCGCTCGAGCCTCATGCTGGCGCCGCACGGCAGCATTGACGAACGCTTTCAGCAGCGCTACGCGAGCATTGCCGCGCATGAAATCGCCCACCAGTGGTTCGGCAATCTTGTCACCATGAACTGGTGGAACGATATTTGGCTCAATGAGTCCTTCGCCACCTGGATGGCGCGCAAGGTGGTGGCTCGATTCAACCCGTCCTGGGAGGAGCAAGCCGGACGCCTGCATGAGCGCAATGAGGCCATCGCCGTGGATCGGCTGGAATCGACGCGCCAGATACGCCAAGCCGTGGAGCGGCAGGACGATCTCTCCAATGCATTTGACAGGATCACCTACAGCAAGGGTGGAGCGGTGTTGACCATGTTCGAATCCTGGCTCGGGGAAGAACGGTTCCGCGCGGGAGTACGCCGGTATTTGGACAAGCATGCCTTCGCGAATGCCTCCGCGGAAGATTTCTTCGCTGCGCTGGCGCAATCCGACCAGGAATTGGCGCGCGCATTTCAGAGTTTCGTCGAACAGCCGGGCGTGCCCCAAGTGGCACATGGACTGGAGTGCAGCGATGGCAGGGCGGCATTGACACTCGCCCAGAAACGATTCAGGCCGCTGCCTAGTGCCTCTGCTGCGCAGCAGCAGGCATGGCGCATCCCCGTTTGCGTTCGCTACGCCGGGCAAGACGGGGCAGCACCCCTTTGCCACCTGCTCGACACCGCCACCGCGCGCATCCCCCTTCCCGGGGCAAGTCACTGCCCGGCCTGGGTGCTCCCCAATCCTGGCGGCATCGGTTACTACCTGTCGACGCTTTCCGCACCACTGCTGACTGTCCTCGAAAGCATGTCGCCGACTGCAGCGGAATCGGCCGCGCTGCTTTCCGACCTCGATCTGTTAGCCAGAGCTGGCGCCTTCCCCTACGACCAAGTGTTGGGATTCGCCGCGGCACAGTCCGGTGGCCCGCCTCAAGCTGCACTGGCAGCGGTAGCAGTGCTGCATGGCATGCATCCGGCGCTGCTCGAAGGAGAGGAAAAGTCAAGCTTCGCAACCTGGCTGCGCAAACATTTCGGTGAACGCGCCCGTTCGCTGGGTTGGTTGCCGCGGGCGGATGAGAGCGATGCCACGCAGCGCTTGCGCCGCGCATTGCTGCCGCTGCTGGCAGATGTCGGCGCCGACGCCGAGCTTCGCGCCAATGCACAGACCCTTGCAAAAGCATGGTTAAAGGGTGAACAGGCGCTGGGGGGAATGCGACTGCCGCTGCTTGGCAGCGCCGCCCGCAACGCTGACGCGACATTCTTCGAGGCTCTGGCTGGGAAAGCCAAGCAAGCTCTCGATTCAAGCGAGCGCAACGATGTGTATCAGGCGCTGGGTGTAATCGCCGATCCTGTATTGCGTGAGTTCGCATTCTTGCTGGTACTGGATCCAGGACATGATGCGCGCGAGTCGGTGAGCATTCTGCAAAATGCAGCCAACAGCGGTGATTACGCTGTGTCGCTGCAGGCCTTCCTGCAATCCCGCTACGACGAACTGCTTTCCCGTCTGCCGGCCGACTATGGCGCCCGCCTGCCGGAATTGGGCAGATTGTTGTGCGATGCCAACGCTCGCAATGCTTTCGAAGCCTGGTTTGCTCCGCGTGCAAAAAAATATCCTGGAGGTATACGCAATTTCGCTCAGGCGCTGGAGAGCATCGACATTTGCCTTGCCAGTCGTACCGCACAGCGGAAGCCATTAGCAAATTTTCTGGTCGACGCACATTAACGCAGCCACTTGACGCATACTCATTCTTAAGACCGCACTACATTCGACATTTCTATTCGCCCATAGGAAGATTTGGAACGATGGCTTCGGCAGCCTCGCTAAAATAATTTAAACTAGTAGCTCAACATGCAAGTGAATTTCATTGGAGGCGCGAAGTGATGGCTTCAATTGCAACTTGCCAGACCATTCTGGTCGTCGGCGGCGGCATCGGTGGAATGACGGCGGCGCTCGAAGCCGCCGAATGCGGCAAGCAGGTAATACTTGCCGAACGCAGCCCGACACTGGGCGGACGCACTGCCTTGCTGTACCGCTATTTCCCAAAAATGTGTCACCCGACCTGCGGCCTGGAAATCAACCTGCGCCGCCTCAAGGGTAATAAAAACCTGCGTGTGATGACGATGGCCGAAGTCACTGCCGTCAGCGGCAGTCGCGGCGACTACACTGTGACCTTGAAGATTTCGCCGCGCTATGTGAATAAAAACTGTACTGCCTGTGGCGATTGTGCCCAGGCCGTCGCGGCGGAAATTCCCAATCCTTTCGAATACGGTCTGTCCAACACCAAGGCGGCTTACCTGCCGTATGCGATGGCGTATCCGCAGCGCTACCTGCTGGATCCATCGATCGTCGCCACAGCCGAGGGCGCAAAGGCCATGGCTGCCTGCAAATACGGCGCCATCGATCTCGACATGCAGGATGAAATCGTCGAAATCAAGGTCGGCGCGGTGATCTGGGCGACCGGCTGGAAGCCGTACGACGCCGCCAAGATCCAGCCTTACGGTTACGACCGCTTTGCCAATGTGATCACCAGCGTCGAGTTCGAGCGCCTGGCCGATCCGCACGGACCGACCGGCGGGAAACTGCTGCGCCCCTCCGACGGCAAGGAAGCCAAGAACATCGCCTTCATCCAGTGCGCCGGCTCGCGCGACGAAAACCACCTGCGCCACTGCTCGCGCATCTGCTGCATGGCCTCGCTCAAGCAGACCCAGTATGTGCGCGAAGCCTATGCTGACGATCCCGCCAACGGCGGCAAGTCGACGATCTACTACATCGACATCCGCGCCATCGACCGCTTCGAGGATTTCTACCTGAAGGTTCAGCAGGATCCGACGGTGAGCTTCGTCAAGTCCAAGGTGGCGAAGATCGTCCAGGACGATGCCGGCAGTTTGATCCTGCACGGCGTGGATACGGAGGGTTACCACCGCTATGCGACCGAGCACGATCTGGTGGTGCTGGCCATCGGCATGGAACCGGAAAGCAATGGTATCAAGCTGCCCGACGATATCATCGTGGACTCCTCCGGCTTTATCGAGGGCTCCGGGGACGGCGGTCAGTTCGGCGCAGGCGCTGCGAGCAGTCCGCTCGACGTCAATCGCACTACGCAGAATGCCACGGCGGCGGCGCTGCGCGCGATCCAGGTGATCCACAAGACTGCCACCGTGGAGAATGCATAACATGGCTGAGATTAAAACTGCCGCGTACATCTGCGCCGGTTGCGGCATCGGCGACAAGCTTGATGTCGGGCAATTGGAAAAAATCGCGCAGAAGGAAGGCAAGATGCACGTGGTCAAGCGCCACGATTTCCTCTGCAATGACGAAGGCGTGCAACTGATCCGCAACGACATCGCCAACGAGGGGGTCAGCCATGTGGTGATCGCCGCCTGTTCGCGCCGCTCCAAGACCGAGGCTTTCGATTTCCCCAGCGTCGCCATGTCACGCGCCAACCTGCGCGAAGGCGTCATCTGGGTGGTAGCAGAAGGCAGCGCACACGACGAAGTGCGCCAGGAGATGGCCAACGACTACGTGCGCATGGGCTGCGCCGAAATCAAGAAAATGAAGCTGCCCGAGGGCAACCCGAACAAGTCCGAAAACCGCCGCATTCTGGTGGTCGGCGGCGGCATGGCCGGCATGACGGCGGCGCTGGAAGCCGCCGAAACCGGCTACTCGGTTGTGCTGGTGGAAAAGCAAGGTCGGCTGGGCGGCTGGGCGGCGCAGTTATGGAAGCGCGTGCCGTTCAAGGAACCCTATGCCGAACCGCAGGACACCGGTGTTGCCGAACTGATTGCCAAGGTCGGCAGCCATCCGCGCATCGCCGTGCATCTGAATTCGACCATTGCCGAAACCGCTGGCGCACCGGGGCGTTTCAACGTCAAGATCGCCCAGGAGAGCGGCGGGATAAGCGAAGAGCAAGTCGGCGCCATCATCCAGGCCAGCGGTTTCTCGAGTTACGACATTGCCAAGCTGCCGGAACTCGGCGGCGGACTGCCGAACGTCGTCGACCAAGCCGGTCTTGAAGCGCTGGCGATCAGCGCCCAGGGCGCACCGATCAAGCGGGCCGACGGCAAGGAGGTCAAATCCGTCACCTTCATCCAGTGCGCCGGACAACGCGACGAGAGCGGCACCCACCTGCCCTACTGCTCGGGTCATTGCTGCGCCACCAGCATCAAGCAGGCGATGTATTTCAAGGACGCCAACCCGGACGTCGATACGGTGGTCATGTACACCGATTTGCGCGTGCCAGGCATGGGCGAGGACTTCTATCGCAGCGCCCAGGAAAAAGGCGTGATTTTCACCAAGGGCAAGGCCTCCAAGGTTGAAACTGCCGGTAGCGGCAGCAAGGTGAATTTCCGCGACCTGATCCTCGACGAGGATACCTCCATTGAAGCCGATCTGGTGGTGCTGGCCACCGGTCAGGTACCGAATTCGGGGGTGAATATCGAATTGCCCGACGACGACCCGGTCAAGACGCAGCAGGTGTCGATCCTCAACCTGAACTATCGGCAGGGCAAGGACTTGCCGCAACTCAAGCAAGGCCTGACCGACTCGCACTTCATCTGCTTCCCCTATGAGACACGCCGCACCGGCATCTATGCCGCCGGCCCGGTGCGCCGGCCGATGGACTTGCTGCAGGCCACCGAGGACGCCACCGGCGCCGCACTCAAGGCGATCCAGGCCGTCGAGAATGCCGACGCCGGTCGCGCCGCCCATCCGCGCGTCGGCGACCTGTCCTATCCCATAGTGCGTCTGGAAGGCTGCACCCAGTGCAAGCGCTGCACGGTGGAATGCCCGTTCGGCGCCATCGACGAGGACGAACGACGCTTCCCGGTGTTCAACGAAAGCCGCTGCCGGCGCTGCGGCACCTGCATGGGCGCCTGCCCGGTGCGGGTGATCTCCTTCGAGAACTATTCGGTCGATACCGTCGGCATGCAAATCAAGGCGGTCGACATGCCTGACGAGTTTTCCGAAAGGCCGCGCATCCTGATCCTGGCCTGCGAGAACGACGCCTATCCGGCGCTCGACATGGCCGGCCTGTCGCGCCATGTGTATTCGGCCTTCGTCCGCGCCATTCCGGTGCGCTGCCTGGGCTCGGTGAATTCCATCTGGATTACCGATGCGCTCAATTCCGGCTACGACGGCGTCATGATGATGGGCTGCAAGCACGGCGACGACTACCAGTGCCACTTCGTCAAGGG
>CAYHXK010000156.1:4745-6333 GCA_964360125.1 uncultured Sterolibacterium sp. | reverse complement strand
CTGGATATACGGCTCCCGTGCACGGGGGGATCATCGAGACGCTTCGGACATCGACTTGGCTGTCGACGCGCCCGACTTCGACGAGACTGCTTTCACCCGCCTTTGGGCGGCGGTCGATAAGGAAAGATTTCTCTACCAAATCGACTTGACGCACTGGCAGACCATCGGCAACGATGATTTTCGCGTCCGCATCGAGCGCGACCGCAAGTCGTTCTGGGAGCCGCGCCGCCATGCGGCGGTGCCGGACGGCATCGGCGCGACGCAGTTGAAGCCTTTCCAGGCGACGGTGCTGACGAAACTCGACGGCTATCTGGACGAATTGAAAAAGCATGCGGTCCAGGCCGAGGCGCAGGCGAAAGTGCTGCGCGCCATGGAGGGCGCCGACGATCTGCTGGCGCAGGCGCGCGACTTTCCCAAGAAAACCTGGGAGGCGCTGAAGAAGCGCGGCGATCTGCCGCCGGTGTTTGCCGCCCAGCCGCATTCCAGCCGCTTCGACGGCGCGGGGCGGGCGATTCCCAACCTGTGCCTGAAGGTTCCTACCGGCGGCGGCAAGACCTTGCTGGCGGCGGCGAGCGTGGGGCGGGTGTTTTCGAGTTACCTGAACCGGCATGCCGGCGTGGTGCTGTGGATCGTGCCCAACGAGGCGATCTACCGGCAGACGCTGAAGACGCTGACGGATCGCGATCATCCTTACCGGCAAATGCTCAACGTGGCCGGCGCTGGGCGGGTGAAGATCCTGGAAAAGGATGCGCCGCTGACCAAGCTGGATATCGATAGCCATCTGTGCGTGATGCTGCTGATGCTGCAATCCGCGGCCCGCCGCGACGAGGCGCAGCGCAAGCTGAAGGCCTTTCGCGACCGCGGCAACGTACTCGGCTTCATTCCGCGCGAGGACGACATCGAGGGGCACTGGCGCCTGCTGGGCGAGGTGCCCAACCTCGATGTGTATGCCCCTTTCGGCCTGGCCAGCGAGGCGGCGCGGGCGCAGAAGGGTTCCATCGTCAAGAGCTCGCTGGGCAATGTGCTGCGCCTGACGCGCCCGATGGTGGTGGTCGACGAGGGACAGCACGCCTACACCGAGAACGCGTTGCGCACGCTCGACGGTTTCAATCCGTGCTTCATGCTGGAGCTTTCGGCGACGCCGCGCGTGTCGTCCGAGAAAGGCAGCGGCTCGAACATCCTGGTCGATGTGCGCGGCGCCGATCTCGACGAGGCGGAAATGATCAAGCTGCCCATCCATGTCGATGTGCGCGGTTGGGCCGACTGGCAGAGTTGCCTGGCGGCAAGCGTGGAGCGCTTGAATGCCTTGCAGAGCGAGGCCGGCGAGTTGCAGGCGCAGACCAATCGCTATATCCGCCCCATGCTGCTGGTGCAGGTGGAACGTACCGGCAAGGACATGCGCGATGCCGGCTTCATCCATGCCGAGGACGCCAAGGCTTACCTGATGCAACTGGGATTTGCGGAAAACCAGATCGCCATCAAGACTTCGGACAAGGACGAACTCAAGCAGCCCGAGAACCTCGACCTGCTGTCGCCGGCCTGCGAGGTGCGCGCCATCATCACCAAGCAGGCGCTACAGGAAGGCTGG
>CAYHXK010000156.1:0-4735 GCA_964360125.1 uncultured Sterolibacterium sp. | reverse complement strand
TTTGCCTATGTGCTGTGCGCGCTGGCGGCGGGCAAGGAGATACGGGCGATGACGCAACTGGTCGGACGCATCCTGCGCCAGCCGCAGGTGGCCAAGACCGGACGCGCGCCCCTCGACTCCTGTTACGTGCTGTGCCATAACGCCAGGACCGGCGAGGTGGTGAAGGCCATCAAGCAGTCGCTGGAAAGCGAGGGCATGGGCGACCTTGGCTTGGCGGTGACGAGCGACGACGGCGAGTTGCCCGAGATTCGCCGCATGCCTTTCCGCCGCCGCGAGGCGTTCTCCCGTCTGCGCATCTTTCTGCCGCGCGTGACCTGGGTCGAGCAGGATGGAAGCCGGCGCGAACTGGCTTACGAAAGCGATGTGCTGGCTCAGGTGGATTGGGCACGACTCAATGGGGCATCACTGGCCGGCGACTGGGCGCCGTCGGCGCAGGGTGCCATGGCCCAGCAGTTTGATGTGGACTTGGATGTGCTGGAACACCCGGAACGCGTTGCCACTGCCGCGACGGCGATGTCCGCTTCCCCGCTGGATCGTTCCCGCCTGGTGCGGGGGCTGCTGGACATCGTGCCCAACGCCTGGTGGGTGTGGACCTGGGTGGAGGCGGCGATCGGGCGCCTCTTGGCGCAGGGCTACGCCGAAAGGTTGCTGGCGGGTTCCAGCGCCTCTTTGCTGGAGCGGCTGCGCGTGGATCTCGAAGCCGAACGCGACCGTTTGGCGCAGGCGGTATTCGACGCGGCCGTGGCGGCGGGGAGGATCGAATTCCGGTTGCGCGCGGATACCACCGACTATGAATTGCCGGCAGCCTTCGCCCTGGAAATCTCCGGCAAGCCGCAACCGCTGTCGCGCGACGACGGCCGACCGGTGGAGAAAAGCCTGTTTGAACCCGCACTCACCGCATTGGTCGACACTGGGTTCGAGGCCGACTTCGCCTGCTATCTCGATAGCCAGGCGGCTCTGCAATGGTGGCATCGCAACGTCGCCAAGGCGCAGTATGGCTTGCAGGGATGGAAACGGCACAAGGTCTATCCGGACTTTGTTTTCGCCAAACTGGAATCCGGCGGCGCGGCCAAGCTGGTGGTATTGGAAACCAAGGGCATGCATCTGGCCGGTTCCTCTGACACCGGCTACAAGCAGAAGCTGTTGCAGCGGCTGTCCGAATCCTTTCGCGACGAGCGCGGAACCTCCGCGGTGCGTGCCGGAGAACTGGAACTGGCGAGCGGCGCGACGATCCGCCTGGTCTGCGATCTGATATTCGATACGGCGTGGCGGGGCAGCATGGACAGCCGCTATTTTTCGTCGGTCTGAGCTTCGGCGAGATGTGCTATATCCGGCAGAACGCCTTGACCCGAACCGCCACCATCATGGAGACGACTCCTGCGACCTTGCTCAAGATCAAGAGCGACGCACTGGCAAACGCCTCGGAAAGCTGTCAGCTTAAATTCAACCAGGCATTCCTGGAAATCCTGGTCGACCGTCTGGCAAGGACCAACGCGGAACTTGCCGGCATGCCTTGAGCATCGCACACACGGTTTCCGGGACTTGAAATTTCATACGTCGGGTTTTTCACCGAACTCGTCGCAGGATGCTTCGGCCAGTTCCACCGCCACATGGCTCACGCTGGCGGAGGGCGGGCCGTGACGGGCCCAGGCGATGATGGCGGCGACCGCTGCGGCATCGCCGCTGACCAGGGCTTCGACGCTGCCGTCGCGGCGGTTCCTCACCCAGCCGCAAACCCCCAGGCGGCGCGCCGCGTCGCACATGTGATAGCGGTAGGCCACGCCCTGCACGGTACCCCGGATGATCAGGCGGCGCGCTTCCATGGGAGGTTGATTATTTCCCGCCTTATTTTCCGCTGATGGCGGTGAGGATGCCTTGCATCAGGGCCAGCGGCGTCGGCGGGCAGCCGGGCACGGCAACATCCACCGGAATGACATTGGTCACCCGGCCGCAACTGGCGTAGCTTTCGCCGAAGATGCCGCCGTTGCAGCCGCAGTCGCCCACCGCGACCACCAGCTTGGGCTCCGGCGTGGCGTCGTAGGCGCGCTTGAGCGCGACTTCCATGTTCTTCGACACCGGGCCGGTGACCAGCAACAGGTCGGCGTGGCGGGGACTCGCGGCGAACTTGATGCCCAGCGCTTCGAGGTTGTAATAGGGGTTGCCGAGCGCATGAATTTCCAGCTCGCAGCCGTTGCAGGAGCCGGCATCGATATGCCGGATCACCAGCGACCGGCCGAGCGTCTCCAGCATGGCCTTTCCCAGCCGCTGCGCCGTGGCGCGCAGGGCTTCGTCGGCGACCGGGGGCGCTTCGGTCTTGATGCCGGTGACGAGGATTTGTTTGAGCAGTTGGTACATGGCTATAAGTCTTGTCCGCTGTAGGACAGGTTGAAGGACTTATTGATCAGCGGGAAATCCGGCACGATGTTGCCCATCACGGCATGTTCCAGCGCCGGCCAGATGCGCGTGGAGGGGTCGTGGCAGTGGCAGCGGCGGATGCTGCCCGCCGGCCCGGCCTGCAGCGCCACCAGCACGTCGCCGCGCCAGCCCTCGATCCAGCCCACGCCGAAGGCGCCGTCCGGCGAGGGCGGCAGCGGGGCGCAGATCTCCGCGCCTTTCTCTTCCGGCAGTTGTGCCAGGATCAGGCGGATCAGGCGCAAAGATTCGAACACTTCCTCGAAGCGTACCGTGACGCGCGCGGCGACATCGCCGTTGCGATGGGTGACGATGCGCACGTCGAGCCTGTCGTAGGGGGCAATGGGTGTTTGCGTGCGCAGATCCCAAGCTTGGCTGCTGGCGCGGCCGGCCAGTCCGCTGATGCTCAACGCGCTGGCCAATGCCGGATTCAGCCGGCCGGTGGTGAGGAAGCGGTCCTGCAATCCGGCGTGCTCGTCGTAGATGTCCTTGAGGATGCGCAGCTCGCGCTCGATGGCATGGCACTGCTGGATAATTTTTTCACTGGCGCCGGTCGGCAGGTCGCGCGCCACGCCGCCGGGCACGACGGCATCCATCGTGAAGCGATGTCCGAACAACTCGCCCGACAGGCGCTGCCAGTCTTCCTTGAGGCGCAGGAACTGGGAAAGGCCGAAGGACAGCGCGGCATCGTTGCCGAGATAGCCGAGGTCGCCGAGATGGTTGGCGATGCGTTCGCGCTCCAGCAGCAGGGCGCGCAGCCACAGCGCTCGCGGCGGCGGCGTGCAGTCGGTCAGCGATTCCGCGGCAAGGCAGTAGGCCCAGGCGTAGGCGACGGTCGAATCGCCGGAAACGCGGCCGGCCAGTTTGTAGCCATCGGCCAGCGGCAGTTGTTCGAAACGCTTCTCGATGCCCTTGTGCTTCCAGCCGAGACGCTGTTCCAGCCGCAGCACCCGTTCGCCGACGATGGAAAAACGGAAGTGACCGGGCTCGATGATGCCGGCGTGGATCGGGCCGACCGGGATCTCGTGCACCCCGTCGCCCTCGACGCGGACGAAGGCATAGTCCTCGTTCTGCGTGTCAAACTGTTGTGCGGCATCGACACTGCGGCGCAACGGGAAGAAATCGGCGGGCCAGTTGGCGTGGCGCAGCCACGGTCGTTGATCGCCGCCGCGGGGGCGAATTCCGAGCAGATCGAAAGTGGCGCGCTGGAGGCGGTTGGCGGCGGGAAAGATTTCAGAGAGATCGGGGTATTCGGGGGTGTCGGTATTCGCCGGCAGCGGCAGCGTCACCAGAGCCAGGCCTTCGGCGATGCCGAACGCCACATGCACCGCGTAGCCGCTACCATTTACATTTACATGTACATTGCGGTCGCGTTCGTCGCTGCCCCACAGCGCGACGAAACGCCCGCCCGCTTGCTTCACCGCGCTGGCGAAGGCCGGCAGCTGGGTTTCTTCGGCGGTGGCGCGAAAAGCTTCGAGCGCGCCGGGCAGGCGCGTGAATTCCAGAGTCTGGTCGAGTAGTCGCATGGCTTATCCGATGAACCTGGCCGCCTGCCGGTACCACTCGGCCAGGTAGGGAGGAATCCACAGGCCGAGCATCAGTACCAGCGCCAGATGCATGAACACCGGCAGCATCGCCGGTTTGTGCGGCAGTGGTCGCAACGTACTCTCGCCGAACACCATCGGCTGCACCTTGCCGAAAATCGCGGCGAAGGCCACTCCCAGCGCCAACAGCAGGAAGGGCGTGGCCCACGGCTGCTGCTTCATGGCGGTGGTGAGGATCAGGAACTCGCTGGCGAAGACGCCGAAAGGCGGCATGCCGAGTATCGCCAGGGTGCCCAGCATCAGCCCCCAGCCGATGGTTGGGCTGTGTTTGATCAGGCCGCGGATGTGTTCCATCAACTGCGTGCCGCTCTTCTGCGTGGCGTGGCCGACGGCGAAGAAAATCGCCGATTTGGTCAGGCTGTGCACCGTCATATGCAGCAGGCCGGCGAAATTCGCCACCGGCCCACCCATGCCGAAGGCGAAAGTGATGATGCCCATGTGCTCGATCGAGGAATAGGCGAACATGCGCTTGATGTCCTTCTGGCGCGACAGGAAGAACGCCCCCACCACCACCGACAACAGGCCGAATCCCATCATCAGATCGCTGGCGAAGCGCGTCTCGAGCGCGCCGTCGACCAGCACCTTGCTGCGCACCACGGCGTAGAGCGCGACGTTGAGCAGTAGCCCCGACAGCACTGCCGAGACCGGCGTCGGGCCCTCGGCGTGCGCGTCGGGCAGCCAGTTGTGCAGCGGCACCAGGCCGACCTTGGTGCCGTAGC
>CAYHXK010000155.1:0-6336 GCA_964360125.1 uncultured Sterolibacterium sp. | reverse complement strand
TCTTCAGCGCCCCGCAGGCGACCAGCGGCGCCGCCAGCCAGCCGGCGGCGAACAGCGCGCCGCCCAAGGTCGGGCTCACTGCGGCCGCCAGGCTGCGCGGCACGGCGGTAAAGCTGGCGGCGGCCCGCTCCGGCGGCGTGACCACCGCCATGACGAAGGCCGAACGCGTCGGCACGTCCATCTGCGACAGGGCGCTGCGCACCAGCAACAGGCCTAGCGCGAGCGGCAGGGTGGGCGCGAAGGCGGCGAGGATCAGACAGACACTGGAAGGAATGTGGGTGAACACCATGGTGTTGATCAGGCCGATGCGCCTGGCCACATGGGGTGCTGCGAGTTGCGACAGGGCGGAGAGCAGGCCGGCCCAGAAAAAGAACGAGCCGGCGGCGGCCAGCGACAGGTCGAAACGCTGGAACAGCCACAGGGCCAGCAGCGAATTGACCACCAGGCCGCCGGCGAAGGCATCCACGGAAAACAGCGCTGCCAGCCGGAACACGATGGGGCGCGAAACGCCCAGCGGGGCAGTCGCCCGGGGGCGTTCGTGGGGCAACGGCTCGGGCAGTCTGCGGTAGAGCAGCCAGACCGCCAGCCCGACGCCGCCATAGAGGACGAACATGCCACGCAATGCCACGAGTTGATCGATGCCCTGCCCCGCCAGCGCCTCCGGCACGGCGGCGGCGAGCGATCCCACTGCGGCGCACAGCGCGCCGGTCAGGCTGTAGCGGGCGAACAATGTAGTGCGCGCATCCCCCTGCGCGGCATCCGCCAGGCGCGCATGTTCCAGGGGGAGGAAGACGCTGACATCGCCGGAACTGGGATTCAGGGTGCCGACGAAAGCCACCAGCAGCAAGGGCCAAAACGCCGACAGGCCGGCGAAGCTCAGCCCGGTGACGGCCATCAGCAAGGCCGCCGCGAGCAGCAGGTGGCGATGATGGAAGTGCTGGCCCCAGGCCCCCACCGCCAGCGTGGCGAGCGCCGAGCCCAGCAGGGTGGCGCTGCTGAGCAGCCCCACTTCCCAGGTGCCGAAACCCAGCGCCAGCAGGTAGGCCGGCAGCAGTACCGCGACATAGCCATCGACAAAGGCGCGCAGCCCCCGGCCGACCAGCAGCAGGCGGACTTCGGGCGCAGTCCCGGCGGGCAGGATCACTTGATGCCGAAGAGCCGTGCGACCTTCTTCACCGGCGTGTCGACGCACCAGGCGTAGAGCGCGTCGTAGATGACCATGCCGTGCCTGAGCATCTCGTGGTCGTCGGAGAAGTTGAGCGACAGACCCCTGGAGATCGCCAGCAGGCCGGCGGCTTCCTGCGCCAGTTGCGGCGCGCCGCAGTCGGCGGCACGGACGATCAAGGCAAGCTTGTCGAGCGCGGCGTCGCGCAATTCATATTTGGCGATGAAGGCGTCGAAGCTGCACTGGTCTTCGCCACTCATTGTCGTGCGATGGCCGAGTTCGACACCGGGTACATCGTAGGGAATGGCGCCGGTTTCGGCGGCCACTTTCATGACATCGCCGCCCGGTACGTAAAGAAATTCCGGCGCTGCGTCGATGAAGCGCGCCACCAGCCAGGGACAGGCGATGCGGTCGATCTTGGGGCGTTCGCGGGTGATCCATTGCATGGCAAGCTCCTTGCTCAGAAGGCATCCGCCTCGAGTTCGACAAAGGCGTTCGAAGCGTTGCGACCGGCCAGCTCCTCGAAATTGGCGAGCCCGCGCCAGGCGGAGGCATCGAAGCTGGCCGTCGCCGCGCCGAGGTCGGCGCCCTCCTTCAACTGCTGCGTCATGTGGCGTCGGAGCGCCGTAAGGTAGGCGTAGGTGGAATGCTCGAACGCCGCCAGCGGCCTGGGCTGGCCATGGCCCGGCACGAACACGCGGGCATCGAGCGTGCGCAGGCGGTCGAAAGCCGCAATCCACCCGACCAGTCCACTGTCCGGCAGGACCGCCGGTAGCCGGCCGCTGTACAGAATGTCGCCGGCAAAGACGGTCCGGTCGGGTTCCACCGCCACGATCAAACTTCCGCGTGTATGGGCGCGACCGTAATCGCGGATGTCGATGCTGACCCCGCCCAGGTCGATGCGCTCGCTGCCTCCCGTCGGGATCAGTCGATCGGGCGGACCGGGCAGCTTGACGCTTCCCACAGGCCGCTGAAACATCTGTTCGACCCCGGCGACGAACATGCCGCCGTCCTGGGACATGCGCATCGCCGCTTCCTGGCCCGCGACGATGCGCGCGCCGGCCTTGCGGAACACCTCATTGCCCATGAAGCGGTGCGGCTGGGAGTTGGTGTTGATCGCCACGCGCAGCGGCAATGGCGTGAGCTTGCGGATGTGGCCGAGCATTTCCTGCGCCATCTCCGGCGTGTGGCCGGTGTCGATGACCGCGACGCCCTGCGTGCCCACGACGAAGCCGAGGTTCATGCGGTAGCCCTGGTTGGCCAGGTTTGGCCCCTCGTAGGGACCGATCCAGGCCCAGGCATGCTCGGATATCTTCTGCGGCGGCGGCAGGATGGCTGCAGAAGCGGCGACGGCGAAGAATGCTGCTACGGCAGCGCTGCAATAACGGAAAAAATATTTCATGTGTTTTTATCCATGGTTAGTAAATATTTTCAGGAGCGAAGTGCTTAAGTTCCCCGGCCAATGGCGCGCTCCCCGGCGTTGTCTTCAGGCAAGGAATGAATGCAGCAGTCCCAGCGCGGCGCAGACCCCGATCACCTTCATGATGTCGGCCTTGTACTTCCACAGGGCGACGAAGGAGGCGATGGCGATGACCACCGGGATGACGTCGAAGGGTCCGGCAAACGGCGCGGCTTCGGTCGCCTTGGGCCAGAAGGTGTGCCAGGCGAAAAAGGTCGCCAGGTTGAGGATTACCCCGACCACCGCCGCGGTGATGGCGGTGAGCGGCGCGGTAAATTTGAGTTCGCCGCGGGTGGCTTCGACCAGCGGCCCGCCGGCGAGGATGAACAGGAAGGACGGCAGGAAAGTGAAGAAGGTCGCCACCGCCGCACCGGCCAGCCCTGCGGCGACCGGGTTGGCGAACACCGACTTGCTCACGCCGCCGAGGTAGCCGACCCAGGTCACCACCATGATCAGCGGACCCGGCGTGGTTTCGCCCAGCGCCAGGCCGTCCATCATCTGCGGGCCGGTGAGCCAGCCGAAGTGCTCCACCCCGCCCTGATAGACATACGGCAGCACGGCATAGGCGCCGCCGATGGTGAGGAAGGCGGCCTTGGTGAAGAACTCGCCCATGTGGTAAAGGTCGGTCGATCCGCGCAGGGCGAGCAGCGACGCCGCTCCGATCGCGACGAAGACGACGGTGGTTAACACCAGCTTGCCCCAGGAGAACTTGGCGTGCGCCGGTGGCGGCGTGTCGTCGTCGATCAGCGCCGGGCCGTATTGCTTGTGGGAAGCGCCATGACCCCCGCCACCCCGGAACTTGGCCGGCATCAGCTTGCCGCCGATGGCGCCGAGGATGGCCGCGGCCAGCACGATCCAGGGGAAATCGATCTTGAAGAAGAAGATGCCGACAAAGGCCAGCGCGGCGATGCCGAACAGCACTTGGTTCTTGATCGCCCGCGAGCCGATGCGCCAGGCCGCGAACAGCACCACGGCAACCACGGCGGGCTTGATGCCATAGAAAATCCCCTGCACCGCCGGCACCTCGCCGAAGGACAGATAGATGCCCGCCAGCAGCGAGAGCAGCACGAAGGCCGGCAGGAAGAACAGCACCCCCGCCACCACCGCGCCGCGCACGCCGTGCAGCAGCCAGCTGATGTAAATGGCGAGCTGGATCGCTTCCGGCCCCGGCAGCAGCATGCAGTAGTTGAGGGCGTGCAGATAGCGCTGCTCGGAGATCCAGCGGCGTCTTTCCACCAGTTCCTGATGCATCATGGAGATCTGCCCGGCCGGGCCGCCGAAGCTGATGAAGCCCAGCTTGAGCCAGTACTTGAATGCCTCACCCAATGTCGGTGGCGCAGGTGCAGTGGTAGGGATGGCGGTCATGGGTGGTGCTCCTCCTTGAAATTTCGGTACAGGCTGTCGAAGATCCGGCTGGCTTCGGCCAGCAGTTTGTCGTCATTGGCGGCAGCGGCGCGCGCTCCCGCCAGCACCGCCTCGATGCCGGCGGCTTCGGCCACCGGCACGCCGCCGACATCCAGGCAATGCACGATGCTGGCGATGCGGACGATGGCCGGGTCGCTGTCCAGGCCGAAACTGGCGGCCAGTACTTCGAAAGTGACGCGGCCGCCGAGATGGGTGAAGGTCGCGCCATCGAAGTCGAAGCCGAGCGCTGTCTTCGGGCAGCGCTTTGGATGGTCGAGCCACAGGAAACTGGCCTTGCGGTCGATGAAGCGGCGGATCAGCCAGGCGGAGGCCAGGCGGTCCACCCACAGATGCTGTCGCGTCGCCCAAGTGCGGCCCTGAAAATCGGCGCCGGCGAGGCGGCGCAGCTTGCCGGTTTTCTTGCTCGGTTCGCCCGAGGCTGAGGCTTCGAGCGCCGCCAGGGCGTCCTCCGCCTGGCGCCGGGCTTCGCCTGGAAAGTAATCGATGGCGACCAGCGCGCTCAGCTCGCGGCGCAGGGCGCGCAGCGCCTTGGCATCTCCGCGTTGGACGCCGGCCATCGCCGCCAGCAGCTGCGCGTAATCCTGGCTGCGATCGAACAGCGCGACAATTGCAGCCTGCTGGATTTCATCGCATCCGCCCAGGCGGTACTGATCGGCCGTGCCCTTGACTGCGCGCACCTCTTCTGCCACCTGCGCCAATGCCGTCGCAGCATGCGGCAACTCGGGCAGCAGAAATACTCCGTCGCGCAAGGTGGCGCAGCCCAAAGCCCGCAACGCGCGCCAGACACGCATGCGGCCGGCGGATTGGCGGGTCGGCAAGCTGACGAAGAAGGCCAGGAAGTTCATGGGCGAGCTGGATGAAATAATGCCTATACTATATAACAGATATATTCACTATATAACATTAATCTTGCCGGTCACCTGAACTGCTCCACGTCAATCATCAGTGGGGCTGACAAGCGCTATTCAGATGGAATTGCCACTGGAAGTGAATACGGCCTGATTCCCGAGGATACCCCGGGAAAAGCAGCTAGACGCCGCGGGGCAGGCTCAACAGCGCTTCCAGCCCGCCTTGCGGAGAATTTCTCAGGCGAATATCGCCGCCATGCGCCAGCGCAATGTTGCGCGCAATGCTGAGGCCGAGACCGGTGCCGCCGGTCTCGCGGCTGCGCGAACTTTCGAGCCGGTAGAAGGGCTCGAAGACTTTTTCCAGTTCCGCTTCAGCCAATCCCGGCCCCTCGTCGCCGATGCGGATGAGCAGTTCCGCCTCCTTTTCCTCGACCCGCACCCGCGCGCACTTGCCGTAAAAGATCGCATTGTCGAGCAGGTTGGCGATGCAGCGCTTGAGCAACAGCGGTGAGCCGTTGATGGGTTTGCCGGTCCGACCTTCGATGCTCACGCTGCGCCCCATTTCCTGGTAGTCGGCTTGCAGACTTTCGAGCAGCGCCATGATGTCGATCGCTTGCATCGGCTCGCGGCTGTCCAGTCCGCGCATGAAATCCAGGGTCTGGCTGACCATGGCTTCCATTTCCAGCAAGTCCTTTTCGAAGCGCTGCCGCAGATCCTCGTCTTCGAGCAAGTCAGCGCGCAGGCGCAGGCGGGTGATCGGCGTCTTCAGGTCGTGCGACATGGCGGCGAGAATGCGGCTGCGATCCTGAATGTAGCGGCCCAGGCGTGTCTGCATGGTATTGAAGGCATGCGCGGCCCGCCTGACTTCGAGCGGACCGTGTTCCGGCAAGGGCGGCCGGTGGATGTCGCGCCCCAGCTCGTCGGCGGCGGCGGCCAGCACATGCAGGGGGCGCGTAACCCAGCGCACCGCCACCAGCGAGAGCAACAGCACCGCGGCCAGCAATACCATCAGTGTCAACAGCAGCCGCCACGGCAGGCTGGCCGCCTCCTGCGGGACATGCGTATCGAACAGCACCCAACTGCCATCAAGCAGACGCACCTGCGTCTGAAAAAACATCCCCCCCGGCGGGAATCGCTGCATGCCGGCCGCCGGCATCTGTCCGCCCATCATTGCCGCATGGCGTTCCCGCGCGAATCCCGGCGTCCATGCGGGGGAAGGCGTTGCGCTCTGCGCAATGCGCAGCGACCGGTCGTCGCCCAGCGCGGCGCGCAGCACGGCGGAGAACATTGCCTCATGCGGGCTGCCGGCCGCTGCAGTAGTCTCGGCAGCAGTGCCGGCCGGGGGTGCCGGGGGTGCCGGCGCCAGCCGGACCAGCAAGGGCGGTACACTCAAAATACCCGCAATGCGCTGCCGTTCCGCCGGACTCAGCGAGTCGAGC
>CAYHXK010000154.1:0-6364 GCA_964360125.1 uncultured Sterolibacterium sp. | reverse complement strand
AACTCATAGTTTCCGCCAGCGCCTTTTACAGTCACTTTAAGAGGAGTAGATGATGAAAAGTCCCGACAATTATTGCAAGTCAAAATTACTAACATGGTTGATGGCATCGTTATTAGCGGTGCTTGTAGCCGGATGCGGCGGTGGAGGTGGTGACGCCGCTCCGGCGCCCGGTACGCTCGGCGTTTCCCTGACCGATGCGCCAGCCTGCGGCTTTGACGCGGTGAATGTGAGCGTCATCAAAGTGCGGGTGCACCAAAGCGGCTCGGCCTCCGACACCGATGCCGGCTGGACTGATATTACGCTGAACCCTGCGCGCAAAATCAATTTGCTCGGCCTGACCAACGGCGTGCTCGACAAGCTTGGCGAGACACCGTTGGCGGCAGGGCATTACACGCAACTGCGCCTGGTGCTGGACCCGAACACCGCAGCGGGCCTCGCAAACTCGGTTGTCCCTTCGGGCGGGGTTGAGACTGCGCTGGTTACCCCAAGCGCGGTGCAAAGCGGGATCAAGCTGATCAACGAGTTCGACGTGGCATCCGGACAGCGTGTCGACCTGGTGCTGGATTTCGACGCCTGCAAGTCCATTGTTAAGCGTGGCAACGGAACCTATGCGCTGAAACCCGTGATCAAGGTAATCCCCTTTGCGCTGAACGGCATTAACGGTTTTGTCGATACCGCGTTGCTCGGCAGCACCGTCATGGTTACCGCGCAGCAAAAAGGCGTGGTCGTTCAATACACGGCGCCAAACGCGCAAACCGGCGAGTTTTTCCTCAGTCGTCTTGCGCCCGGAAACTACGATGTCATCGTCACCGCAAACGGCCGTGCCACGGCAGTGATTGCCACGGTCCCGGTCGCGAGCACCACCAGCATCGCTACGCTTAGCAACAACGTCACGCCGATCGCGTTGCCGGTGTCTGCCAGCCACACCGTCAGTGGCGCGGTAAGCCTGAATCCGACAAGCTCGACCGAAGTCGCCTACGCAGCAGCGAAGCAAACCTTCGGCACCGCCCCGGTCGTGACGGTGAAGTTCGTGGCCGCCGACGATTCGGCGTCCGGCGCCTATACGCTGACCTTGCCCGTTGGCGCGCCGATGCTCGGTCAATATGCTACGGGCACACTGCCGATTGCGCTGGTTGCACAAGCCGGCGTAGCGAGTAAATACACTGTTGAAGCGTCCGCGACCGGCTACCAGACCCAGTCGGTCAGCAAGGATATTTCCGCGACGGATGCAACGCAGAACTTTACTCTGGCGCCGTGATTCAAGCCGCCGCTCGATGGAAAATATTGCAGACATCTCCCGGTAAAAGCAGAAAATAGCGCACCGGCTTACCGGGATGCCGGCAAACGCAGCCGCGACACCCTGACGAAATATATCGTTACCAGCCCGCCCGCCAACGCCAGGCTGAGTAGCGCCGCCAGCCAGAAGCCGGCCGCGCCGCGCGGCGGGCCGAAGGCGTCGGTGAGACCGAGCAGGTAACCGCCGCCGAGGCCCACTCCCCATAGACCGACGGCATAAATCGCCATCGGCACGGTGGTCTTCCTGTAGCCGCGCAAGACGCTCACCGCCACCCCCTGCAGGGCGTCGAACAGGTGATACACGGCGACATAGCCGATCAGCACGCTTGCCGCAGCCCGCACTTCGGCATGGCTGGTGTAGAAGCCGGCGATGGTGGCCGCGCCGAACCACAACACCAGGCTCACCAGCGCGCCGAACCCCAGACCGGCGGCTATGCCCGCCAAGCCGGCATGGCGGGCGCGCCGCGCATCGCCGGCGCCCAGCGCCTGGCCGGCCAGGACACTGGCGGCATTGCCCAGCGCCAGCGGCAGCATGAAAGTCAGCGCCGCCAGATTGGAAGCGATCTGGTGCGCGCCCGAGGTGGCCGGACCGAGCCGGGCGATGAACAGCGCCATGAAGGTGAAAGCGGTGACATCGACCAGGAAGGTGGCGCCGATCGGCAGGCCGAGTTTCAACAAGGCCCAGAGCTTCTCCAGCCTCGGCCCGCTGAAGTCGGCGAAGATTCGATAGGGCCGGTATTCCCCGGCGTGCGCGCACCAGCCCCACGCCAGCAGGCAGGAGAGCCAGCCGATCACGGCGGTTGACACCGCGCAGCCCGGCCCGCCCAGCGCCGGCGCGCCGAACCCACCATACATGAACACCAGGTTCAAGGGCGCCTTGAGCGCCACCCCGATCAGATTGAACACCATCACCGGGCGCGGCTTGCCGATGCCGCTGGCAAAACCGTAGAAGACGCGGAACAGCAGCGACGGCACGACGCTCCACGACAGCGCGTCGAGATAGGCGCGCACCTTGATCTCCACTTCCGGCGTCAGGCGCGACAGCGCCAGGAAAGGCTCGGGGTGGCGCAGCAGGACGATCACCACGCTGCTCAGCAGCAGGGCCAGCCATACCGATTGCCGCACTTCCTCACCGATCTCGGCATGCCGGCCGGCGCCGTAGAGCTGGGCGACGCAGGGCGTAAGCGCCAGCAGCACGCCCATCACGGTAACGAAGACCGTGATGTAGATCGCGGCGCCGATGCCGACGGCGGCGAGGTCGACAGCGGAAAGTTGGCCGGCCATGACGGTATCGATGACGCCGTTGGCCATCACCGCCAACTGGGCGATCAGCACCGGCCAGGCGAGATGGAAAAGTTCGCGGAGCAAGCTGGGTCTCATTCGAATCATTGCGCTCACAATGAGGGAGGCCGGATAATGAACCGGCCTTCACGTCCATGATGTCTGGGTTGGTGGTGGAAAGGACAAGCGGGCGCAATGCAAGCAAGTCGATCTCGCCTGCGGCAAGCGCCGGGACTATGCGTGCGCCACCTCCGCGTGCAGCTTGACGCCAAGGGCGCGAATCACCTTGAGGATGGTCGCAAAGCTCGGGTTGCCCTGGCCGGAAAGCGCCTTGTACAGGCTTTCCCGGCCCAGCCCGGTATCGCGCGCCAGTTGCGACATGCCGCGGGCACGGGCGATATCGCCGAGCACCTTGGTGATGAAGGCCGGATCATCGCCAGCCTCCTCGAATGCGGCCTCCAGGTAAAGCGCCATGTCCTCGTCGGTTTCGAGGTGTTCGGCCACATCCCATTTCTTCAGTTTCACTTTGCCCATGCTGACCCCTTAAAATTCGCGCGCCATCTTCAGCGCGGCCTTGATATCCTTGGCCTGTGTGCTCTTGTCGCCACCGGCCAGCAGGATGACCAGCTCCACGCCGCGTTGCGTGAAATACACCCGATAGCCCGGGCCATAATGAATCCGCATTTCTGAAACGCTTGCACCCACCGGCTGGCAATCGCCGAAATTTCCATCCTCGGCGCGCGCCACCCGCACTGCAATCCGCGCCCGCGCCTGCTTGTCCTTCAATGCGCCGAACCAGGCGTCAAAAGCTTCGGTGGTTTGAACCGTGAGCATAATCGGCACTGTATATTATGGGATACAACGCGTCAAGCGGAATCTACCGCCGGAATCTTGTGCGCTAGCCCATCCCATCCAGCGGCCGTCTTCCAGCACTCTGGCCTTGTGCAGCGCGACCAGCGTGTCGAGGAGTTGCGGCAGGCGTTTCTTTCATGGGCTTTTGCCCTTGAGGCCGGCGGCGAGTTCTTTGAGTGTGAGCGGAGTGGTGGCGGTTGCCATTGCACGGGCAACGGCGGTGACTTGTGCAGCCAGCGTAGTTCGTGCCTGGCCCTTTCTACTTACATTGACCCTTTCGGGATCAACTCGCCCGCTTCGCCTATAGGAGTGTTTGCAGATCGAAGCCATCCGGTTTCTCCAGATACTTCGCGTTACCGTTAGTCGCTTGTCTGTAGCGCATGGCTGTGTCGCATCAATCTTCCGCGTCTCGCAAGCCGAGGACGGCAGGGCTGTGATCCAGACATCTATTTTCGCCAATGGCATAGAACGACGCCATTGCGTCCGCGGAAATCGTGACTTCCAGGTCGTCGTGAACCAGGTCATAGTCCGTGAACTCGCCGTCCTTTCCGTATACCCGGAAAAAATAATGCCCGCCTTTTCCCCGGTTAAGGAAACCTGTAACACCGCCAGCCGGCGTCTCCTCGGCGATTGTGGTGCCATAGCGATAACGCCCCATGCTTATCTCCTCGGTATTGGGCATTCGGGACCATGAAGTTCGTCGGCCGCACGTATTTCGTGCACCTTTCTCGCCCATATTGGTGCTGAAATACGCTGATACAGCAACCCATCCTTCCTTTGCGTGTCGGGACGGAAATCTACGCGGCCAATGACGGAGTATGACGAAGCGCCATTAGCTTGCGAATGGGAATGGGTTCGATGGCATACGCCACTCCGCCAAGATCGGCGAATTCGACCAGTACGACATCCCTATCCAATTCTTTAACGATGGTGCCAACCTGGCCTTTGGCGAGATGCGCTTCTGGCAGGTTTTCCACGGTCGCCACGACATCCAATAGCTTCATCGCGTGTATCTCAGGACATAAACTAAGCCGCGACCTGCTCGAACGAGAAATGGGGAATGTCCGCGCGTTGGCGGGCATGTTCGATCGTCATGGCGACGATGTTGCCGGACGCATCGACATCCAAGAGCGTGTTTTCGTCGAGGTCGCGGGTCTCGGCGATGTCGCCTTTGCGGAACTCGATATAAAGCGTATCGGTGTCTTGAAAATACTTGATGTTCATTTCGGGCCGCCTCGATCAAAAAATGCGTTGTGCACGGTAACGCCATCCTCCAGCAGAACCACTCGCAACCACCGACCGTCAGCCTCGTCGATCCGTCGCCAGCGGCGAATCCGGCCATCTTCCTGCAATACCTCGTGTTCCGGTTGGCCGGTAGTTCGCTCGATCCATTCCAGTGCGATTCCTGAACGATCGGTGCGTTGCCGCATCGACAGGAAGTACTGCGTGAATTTCATGGTGCGAGTCTATCAGTCGCCACGGCGTTTTGCATCAGCCCATCCAGCGGCCGTCTTCCAGCACTCTGGCCTTGCCGAGGACGACCAGGGTGTCGAGGAGTTGCGGCAGGCGTTTTTTCCAGGGGCCTTTGCCTTTGAAGTGTGCGGCGAGCTCTTCCAGGGTGAGTGGCGTTTCGGCGGCGGCTAGTTTGCTTGCAACGGCGGCGACTTGTTCGGGCAGGGTTTGCGGCCAGGGTAGCGGTGCGCATGCTTGCTTAGGAGCGGGCGGAGATGGGGGACTCGGCGCTTAGTCGGGCTGCACATTCCTCTGCACCGAGTCCCCCATCCCCGCCATTGAAGTCTGTGCCGGTTGGGGATTTTGAAACGCGGGGCGCAGCCAGCGGATGGTGCCTTGGGCTTCTTCTGCGTGGCGTTCGGCGTTGAGGGCGACCAGGCGTTCGAGCAGCGTGGCGTCGTCGGGTCGGTCTGACCAGCCGTAAGCGTCGAGGACGGCGGCATCGAGTTCGTCGTGCAGCGATTGCAGCACCGCCACCAGGCCGCGCTCGTGGATGAGTTTGTCCTTGGCGTTCAGGGTCTCGCCGTGGCGCAGTTTCTCCAGCACGTTGTAGAGGCCGGTGAGGGTGAGTTCCGCGTGTTCGGCCAGCACCCGCTTGCGGTGGGCGTCGAGCTGTTCGGCGAGGTCGCCGATGCGGGCTTGCTGCGCGGAGGTGGCGGTGGGGAAGGGGAAGGTTTCGAAGCAGCGCGACTTGTTGTAGACCGGGTCGTTGCCCACACCGAGCCGCCCGCCAGTCGACAGCGCCCAAACGACATGCACACGGCTGGAAAGCACACCCAGCGTATAGGCATCGTTCAGGGCAATAGCAATCAATTTGTCATCGGGCAGAATGCTCCCATCGAGGAACTGGAAGATGCGATGCTTGGCAGTCTGGCCAGTGGCAATGTAGCGCGACAGGCCGGCGAGTGAGCGACGCAGGTCTTCGTTGTTACGCCGATGCAACCACCATTTTTCTCGCAGGTCTTTGTCGCGGTGGGAGTCACGCTCTGGTTTGACACGCTCAACAAGCCACTGATACAGGCGCGGGTAGCGTTGGCGAACTTCGTTGGCAGTAAGTCCATAGCAATCGATTACCAACATACCGCGTGGCCGGTCGGTCAGATCACGGCCGTTACGATATGGCTTTAGAGGAGCATCAACTTCTAGGCCAGCGGCTTCTTCTGGCGTTACCAACATGCCCGCGCCGTGAGGAATAACGCCGCGATTGCTTAAGCCAGCATTAGCCTGAAGCGTCACCGCCATCGTGACATTGGCGCCAATGGAGAGATCGGCGTGTATCGTTCCCGTGCGCTCGGTCAGCACCACATCCAACCCTTCGCCGCCGCCCTCGCGCTCCGCCGTCACCGTCAGCAGTCGCCCCTCGCCCACACCCGGCGCGGCCACGGTCATGGCGATGCGCACGGCGGCGCCTTCGGCGCTGTCG
>CAYHXK010000153.1:0-6381 GCA_964360125.1 uncultured Sterolibacterium sp. | reverse complement strand
GGTTACATCTCCGCCGCTGTCCGGTAGTGGCGATTAGCTTGTTCGGGACGTTCGAGCTGGTCGAACAACTCGGCCAGTCCGATATGCGCCGCACGCGATGGCTGAATCGACAGCGATGCCTCAAGATAGCTCTGCGCCTTGCCCCACAGCTGCTGCTGTCGGCACAGGCGGCCCAGCGCCAGCAGCAGCTGCGCATCGCGCGGCTGCTGCTTGAGCCAGTCTTCGGCCTGGGCAATGCGGCCGAGCACATCGCCGCCATGGCACTCGGCATACACCGTCAGCAATGCCGAGTCCCATTCCTCGTCCAGCGCGTCCTCGACGATGCGCTGCGCATTCAGGCAATCGCCGGCGGCGATCAGGAGCCGCGCCGCCTCGGCGGCCAGCCGCGCCGCATGGCGTTCCGCCGCGGGGATCTCGCGCCAGTAACCGGCCACTGCGCCGGAATCGAGACTCAATGAACGCAATATCTCCCGCTGGGCACGCAGCTTGAGCGGTGCGGCCTGCTCGGCGCTCAGTGCGCGATACTTCTCCAGTTGGCGCACCAGGCGCAGCACTTTGCGCCAGTCGCCGAGCGCCTGGTGCGCGCGCAAGGCGAGACGCAGTGCTGCAATATGGTGCTGGCCACCGGCCGCCAGCACGTCCAGCGCGCCGAGCGCCTCGGCATGGCGACGCGCCTCGAGATGCAGTTCCGCCTCTGTCATCAGTCGCGCACTGCGTATCGCCGGGTCGTTCTTTTCGAGGCTCTCGGCGCGCCGCAACCAGGTTTTTTCGCGTTCGCCATCGCGCAGATCGTGGGCGGCTCGGGCCGCCAGCAGCGCCGCCAGCGCCGGCGCATGGCCGGCATCATGAGCGCTGGCGGCGCTCTTCAGCGCATGGCCATAGCGCCCCTCGAAACTGAAACGCAGGGCATCGTTCAAGGCCTTTTCGGCCATTTCGCGCCGACGCCGGGCGCGAAATTCGCGCACGGCCTGGGGAAGCTGCAGGGTGTGCGCAAGCACGCGCAGAAACCCATAGAGCGCCACGAAACCCGCCAGCTCGAGCAGGATCAGCAGATTCAGCGAAAGCTCAACCCGCCATGGCGGCAGCACCAGCAGCACATAGCCGTCGTTATAGCGTGCCGCCAGCGCCAGCCCGACGGCCAGTGCTGCCAAGGTCAGCAGCCAGAGCAGCGCGCGCATTACCGCGCGGCCTCACCCGTGGTGACCGGCGCGGGTTTCGGTGGATTCGCGGGATTCGAGTGCGTCGCGGCGCCGCCGGCCCCGAACTTGGAACGGGACGTGGCCGGCGGGTTGTCATTTTCCCGTGCCAGTTTGAAGTTGCGTATGCTGCCCAAGGTTTCGCCGAGGGTCGGCAGTTCCAGGCTGAGGTCGGTGCCGGCCAGGCTTTTCAGCAAGGCGATGGCGTTGGACACGGTTTTTTCGCGGCTATCGAAGTAACGCTCAAGCAGTTCGCGCGCCTGGCGCAAATCCTCGCGGTACATCCGGCCGTCGCGCTGCAGCAGGGCAAGACGGGCGTCGATCAGCCGCAGTTTGAGATTCTCGCGCAGGAAAAATACCTGGGTGGGGGCCAGCAGTGCCGGTTCGGGGTGATCGATACGCTCGACACGGATCAGCAGTTTGATCTCGGTCCACAGGTCGCGGCCCAGATCCTGCCAATAGTTTTTTTCCGCGGCGGCAGCGTGTTTGGCATTGGCGGGGACACCGCTCCTGGCCTTGGCGGCGGGCTCCGCCCGGATGCGTTGCTCGAAAGCCAGCGGCAGGGTATCCACGGCGCCGATGATGTTTTCCAGCCTCAGCGCGATCCCCGGCACATCGGCCAGCGGCAGGGCCTTGAGGCGATCGATATCGCGGCTGATCAGCTTGCGCAGCGGCAGCAGGCGGGCCTGTCCGGTGCGCGCCAGGCGGGCATCCACGCCTTGCAAGGCGATCAGCGCTGCTTCGACGTTGCCGGTCAGTTGCAGTTGCTGCACGACAATCGACACCGCCTGTTCGATTTCCGCCAGGACGCGTTCGTCGCGGCTTTTCGACAGTTCCTGGTACATGCTTTCAAGCGCCAATTGCTGGCTTTGCGCCTCGATCAGCTTGGCTTCCAACCCGCCGGTCTTAGCGGTGAGAGTTTGCAGCAACTCCTGGTTCTGCCGCGCCAGCGTGCGGCTTTCTTTCGCCATGGAATCGCCTTCGGCCAGTCGTCTGGCCAACTCCTGCTGCAAGTCGGCCAGGCGCACGCGTGTTTCCAGCCACTGCCAGCCGAGCAGCAGCAGGGCGAGGGTGGCGAGCAGCACCGAAGGACGGCGTAGCGCCGCCAGTGCGGCCAACAGGCGGCTGCCGGTGGTTGGCGCGGGAGCAGCGCTGAGCAAGGCAGGTTGTTCAGTTTCCATCCCGCGTGTGCTTTCGTTGGTCAGGTTCGGCAGCAGAAAAGTATGCGATCAGTCCGGCCAGCAGCCCTGCGTCGCCCGGCGCGGTCGGCACCACGCGCTGCATGCCGAGGAGGCGCGCTTCCTCGAGTATGCGCGTGTGCGGCACAAAGAGCGGCGTATGCTTCAGCAAGTCTAGGCCATCACTGCCCAGCATGTCGACAAGGTTGCGCAAGCCTTCGCTGCTGGTGATGGTGAAAGCGTCCAGCGCCTGCCGCGCCCATAACAGCATCAGTGGTGCGGCATCGGCGGCCGGTTTGCCGCGCCGATAGCAGCCGACGTACTCGACCGTCGCGCCGCGCGCCGCCAGCGTGGCGCCGAGCAGTTCGCGGCCACCGTCGCCGCGAAATATCACGACGCGCTTGCCGGTCATTGCCTGCATTTCCGGCAGTTCCAGCAAGGCCTCTGAATCGAAGCGGGCGCGCGGCGCGATGACATGCGTAATCCCGAAGCGCGCCAGCTCGCGTTCGCTGGTCTGGCCCATGGTGGCCGCACGCAGCTGGTCGGGCCAGGGACGGCGCGCGGCGATGCTGGTGAGTGCCTTGTTGACGGCATTGGGACTGACGAACACCGCCAGGTCGAATTCATCCAGCCGTGCGGCGATGTCCAGCAGCGGCCGCGGATCGTCGATATCGTGGATCGCCAGCACCGGAAACAGCACCGCGCTGCCGCCTGCGCGCGCGATGATCCCGGCGAGATGGCTGGCCTGTTCGGCCGGACGAGTGACGACGATGTGCCGGCCGTGCAGCGGCTGAGGCGCTTGCGGTTGCAGCGCCTGATGCTGTGCCGCGCTCGTCGAGTGCGTTGAATTGGCGGGGGCCATGGCATGCAACCCGCTAAGCCGCCGACCCCATAGCCGGCGACAGTGCGGCGAGAATCTCGACGGCGCCCTGGGCGCGCAGTTGTGCGGCGAGTTGCCTGCCCAAGGCCTCGGGATCGGCGGCGGCGCCGGTGATTTCGGCGCGGGCAAAACGCCGCCCATCCGGGGTGGCGACAAAACCGCGCAGCCACAGTTGCCGTGTCCCGTCCCTGGCCACGGCATACGCGCCCAGCGGCACTTCGCAACTGCCCGCCAGGGCGCGCGAGACGGCACGTTCGGCGCGCACGCAGGCGGCCGTGGCGGGATCGTTGAGCGGCGCCAGCCAGGCCGCGACATCGGCGCGCGCGGCCAGGGCCTCGATGCCCAGCGCGCCCTGTCCGGCGGCGGGCAAGGAGAGTTCCGCCGGCAGCACGGCGCGGATGCGTGCGCCCAAGCCGAGCCGGGTCAGGCCCGCCGCCGCCAGGATGATCGCGCCATATTCGCCGCCATCCAGCTTGCGCAGGCGCGTATCGAGGTTGCCGCGCAGGCTGGCGACGGCCAGCAGGGGAAAGTTGGCGTGCAGTTGCGCCTCGCGGCGCAGGCTGGAGGTGCCGACCACGGCGCCCGGCGGCATCTCGGCCAGGCTGGCATACTGGCTCGACACGAAAGCATCGAAAGGGTCTTCGCGCGGACCGATGGCGACCAGGGCAAACTCCGGCTCCAGCTGCATCGGCACATCCTTCATGGAATGCACGGCGATATCGGCGCTGCCGTCGAGCAGCGCGGTCTCCAGTTCCTTGACGAACAGCCCCTTGCCGCCCACCTTGGCGAGCGGCCGGTCGAGGATCTGGTCGCCGCGCGTGGTCATTCCGCGCAACTCGACGCGGCAGGCTGGGTATAATTGCTGCAGCAGGCTGCGCACATGCTCGGCCTGCCAGAGGGCAAGGCGCGATTCGCGCGTGGCGATGACGATACGCTCTGGAGTATTCTTGTTCACTTTTTTAACTGGCCGGAAGAGGGTATTTGTGACGACACACTTGCAGCGCATAGCTCCACGCGGTCTGCGTCTTTGGCTGTGGATTCTATCATGTCTGATTATCCCGGCGCTCGCCGCCGGCGTCGCGCCGGCCCTGGCGCAGCCGCACGCCGCACCTGCATCCGCCTTGCCGATCGCGCACGATTTTGCCGCCGATGCGCAGCGCCAGCGCGAACGCCGCATCCCCATGTTGGTGCTGTACAGCCAGGCCGACTGCCCGTGGTGCGAACGCGCCCGGCGCGAATTCCTGCTTCCCATGGCGAACAACCCGGCATCCGCCGAGCGTGTCCTGCTGAGGCAGATCGACATCGACAGCGATGCCCCGCTCAAGGATTTTTCGGGCAACGCAACGACCCATCGTGCTTTTGCCAGGGGACTGCGCGTCAGGTTCACGCCGACGTTGATGTTCTTCGGCCCGGACGGCGGCCAGTTGGCGGAATCCATCGTCGGCTTCCGCTTGGCGGACTTTTATGGCGAATACATCGAGCGCGGCATCGACGAAGGACTGATCCAACTGCGCGGAAAGAGATCATGAAGCGGCACGAACCCGAAGTGACGGCAACGTCCGCCGACAAGGACCAGCCCCTGCGCGACGACATCCGCCTGCTCGGCCGGCTGCTCGGCGACACCCTGCGCGACCAGGAAGGCGTCGCGGTGTTCGAGACCGTCGAACGCGTGCGCCAACTGGCGATCCGCTTTCACCGCGACGACGACCATGCCGCGCGGCGCGAACTGGTGGAGATACTCGACGGCCTGAGCCGCGACCAGACCAACCAGGTGGTGCGCGCCTTCAGTTATTTCTCGCATCTCGCCAACATCGCCGAGGACCAGCATCACATCCGTCGGGCGCGCGCGCATGCCATTGCCGGTTCGCCGCCGCGCGCCGGCAGCCTGCCCCATGCCTTGGAGCGTGCCCTCGCCGGCGGCATCGATGCTCGACAACTGGCGGATTTCTTTGCCGGAGCGCTCGTCAGTCCGGTACTCACCGCCCACCCGACCGAAGTACAGCGCAAGAGCATCCTCAATGCACAATGGAAAATCGCCCGCCTGCTCGACGAACGGGACCGCACCACCCTGACCCCGGAGGAACGCTCTGGGCATGAGGAGGCCTTGCGCCGCGCCGTACTGACCTTGTGGCAAACGCGGATGCTGCGACGCGCCAAGCTGTCGGTGATGGACGAGGTCGCCAATGCGCTGACCTATTACGACACGACTTTCCTGCGCGAACTGCCACGGCTCTACAACTCGCTCGAGGATCACCTGGCCGCCACCGTGCCGGGCTGGAGCGGGGAGGAGTTGCCGCCATTCCTGCGTCCCGGCTCGTGGATCGGCGGCGATCGCGATGGCAACCCGTTTGTCACCGCCGGCGTACTGAAGGAAGCGATGCTGGCGCAAAGCCGTCGCGCGCTGGCCTTCTATCTGGAACAGTTGCACCAGCTCGGCGCCAACTTGTCGCCGACCACCCTGCTGGTGAATGTCTCCGAGGAACTCAAGGCGCTCGTCGCGCAATCGCCGGACCACAATCCGCACCGCGACGACGAGCCCTACCGGCGCGCCATCGCCGGCATCTACGCACGCCTGGCCGCCACCGCCAGCGCGCTGGACGACCTGGAGGCGCCGCTGCACGCCGTCGCCGCCGCCGAACCCTACGCCAGTTGCGCCGAGTTCGGCGCCGACCTCGACGTGCTGCATCGCTCGCTGGTCGCCAACCGTTCCGCCTTGCTGGCGCGCGGCCGCCTGCGCCGCCTGCGGCGCGCCGTGTCGGTGTTCGGCTTCCATCTGGCGGCGCTCGACCTGCGCCAGAATTCCGAGGTGCACGCCCGCAGCGTCGCGGAACTGCTGGAAGTCGCCCGTCCCGGCAGCGACTATCTGGCGCTCGACGAAAGCCGGCGCTGCCAACTGCTGCTGGAGGAACTGGCGACCCCGCGCCTGCTGGCCTCGCCCTACGTAAACTATTCGGAGGAAACCGCCGGCGAACTCGCCATCTTCCGCGCCGCCCACACCATCCACCAGCGTTACGGCAAGGCGGACATCGAAAACGTCGTCATCTCCAAGGCCGACAGCGTCTCGGACCTGCTCGAAGTGGCCTTGCTGCTCAAGGAGGCCGGCCTGCTGCGGCCGCGCGAAGGCGTG
>CAYHXK010000152.1:2584-6479 GCA_964360125.1 uncultured Sterolibacterium sp. | reverse complement strand
CTGGTAGATTTCTGGATCAAGTTTTTCCATCATCCTGTCGGGCTTGCTCAGGGGCATGAAACCGAACTGCCGGTACAGGGCATGTGCATCCGCCGTCGCCAGCAACCAGCGGCGCAAGCCCTGCAACTCGGGATGTTCCAGCACGCAGGCCACCAGCCACTTGCCGAGGCCGCGGCCGCGGTGAGTTTCGATGACGAAAACATCGGCGAGATAGGCAAAAGTGGCGCGGTCCGTGACGACCCTGCCGAAACCGACCTGCCGGTCCTGGTGGAATACGCCGAAACACAGGGAGTTCTCCAGAGACCGCTCCACGATCTCCCGCGGTATCCCTTTGGCCCAGTACGAGCCGTGCAGGAAATCGTGGATCAACGAAATATCCAGCGCCGCGCGCTCGTTGCTGATGGTGAATTCGCCCAGCCGCCAGTTCATCTCTCGAAGTACTTGCGTAAGTTACCGCGCCAGGCCGCGCGCCAGGTCGGCCTGCAGGTCGGCGACGCCTTCCAGGCCCACCGCGATGCGCAACAAGCCCTCGGTGATGCCCGAGGCGGCGCGCGCTTCTGCGCTGATGCGGCCGTGGGTGGTACTGGCCGGATGGGTGATGGTGGTCTTGGTGTCGCCGAGGTTGGCGGTGATGGAGAGCAGCTTGCAATGGTCCACCACGCGCCAGGCTTCCGCCCGCCCGCCCTTCACTTCGAACGACACGATGGCGCCGCCGCTGGCCTGCTGGCGCAGCGCCAGCGCGTGCTGCGGATGCGAGGGCAGGCCGGGATAGAACACCCGCGCCACGCCCGGCTGGGCTTCCAGCCAGTGCGCCAGTTCGAGGGCGTTGGCCGACTGCGCCCGCATGCGGATGTTGAGCGTCTCCAGCCCCTTGAGGATCACCCAGGCATTGAACGGCGACAGCGTCGGGCCGGCGGTGCGCAGGAACTTGAAGACTTCCTCGATCAGCACCTGGCCGCCGCACACCGCGCCGCCCAGCACGCGTCCCTGGCCGTCGAGATACTTGGTGGCGGAATGGATGATGAGGTCGGCGCCGAGTAGCAGCGGGCGTTGCAGCGCCGGCGTGCAGAAGCAGTTGTCCACCGCCAGCAGAGCACCCGCGGCATGCGCCACCTGCGCCAGCGCGGCGATGTCGAGCACCTCGGTGAGCGGGTTCGACGGCGTCTCGATGAACACCAGCCGGGTGTTGGGCCGCAGCGCCGCGCGGTAGGCGGCGGGAGCGCCGCCATCGACGAAGCTGGTGTCGATGCCGAATTTAGGCAGTATGTTGCCGAGCAGTTGCTGGGTGGCGCCGAAGATGCTGCGCGAGGCGACGATGTGGTCGCCGCCCTTGAGCAAGGCCATGATCATGGCGAGGATCGCCGCCATGCCCGATGCCGTGGCGATGCAGCCGTCGGCGCCCTCCAGGGCGGCAAGGCGCTGCTGCAGCATGGTCACCGTCGGGTTGGTGAAGCGGGCGTAGACATTGCCCGGTTGTTCACCCGAAAACCGCGCCGCCGCCTGCGCCGCGCTGTCGAATACGAAGCTGGAGGTGAGGTAAAGCGCCTCGGAGTGTTCGTTGAACTGGCTGCGCTCCTGGCCGGCGCGCACCGCCAGGGTGTCGAATGCGTAGTCGTGGATTAAGTCGTTCATGTCGGTTCCCATCAATATAAAAACCCGGCCAGCAATAAATCGCGGACCGGGTCTGGTTCGCTTTAGCTGGATTTATTAAGCGCCCGCAAGCTGAAATCAACTCGGCGCAAGTTGCAACTTACACGGCTGAGGGCATCGCGTCAACACCAAATCTGCGCGGCAGGAAACCATCCAGACGGCACGGCGCGCAAGGTACCGATCCTGTCATGCCGTGCTTCATTCCGCGGTCACCAGATTGAGATCGAGCTGTCCGGCATCGTTCTCCTCGTCGAAGAACGGAGCACTGACGCCCCGCGCCGACTCTACACTGCTCAGGTATTCCACGGTAACGTCGCCAGTGATGTAGTGGCCGTCAAAACAGGATGCATCGAACTTTCCGATGCTCGGATTGACGGCGCGGATGGCGGCCTTGAGATCGTCGAGGTCCTGGTAAATCAGCGCGTCTGCCCCGATTTCGCGGCGAATCTCCTCATCGCTGCGATCGCTGGCGATCAGCTCGCCGCGCGTCGGCATGTCGATGCCATAGACGTTGGCGAAACGCACCGGCGGCGCCGCCGAAGCGAAGTACACGTTCCGCGCGCCGGCCTCGCGCGCCATCATGACGATCTCGCGGCTGGTGGTGCCGCGCACGATCGAGTCGTCGACCAGCAGCACGTTCTTGCCCTTGAACTCCATGTTGATGGCATTGAGTTTCTGGCGCACCGATTTGCGCCGCTGCGTCTGTCCCGGCATGATGAAAGTACGGCCGATGTAGCGATTCTTCACGAAGCCCTCGCGATAGGGCAAGTTGAGGCGCTTGGCCAGTTCCATCGCCGCCGGTCGGCTGGAATCCGGAATCGGGATCACCGTGTCGATTACCAGGTGCGGCAAGGTGTGCTTGATTTTCTCGGCGAGGAACTCGCCCATTTTCAGGCGTGTCGCATACACCGAGATGCCGTCGATGAGCGAGTCCGGGCGTGCCAGATAGACAAATTCGAATATGCATGGCGCATGCATGGTGCGCTCGGCGCACTGGCGGCTGACGAAATTGCCGTGGATGTCGATCAGCACCGCTTCGCCCGGCGCCACATCGCGCAACACCTTGAAACCGAGCGTATCGAGGGCGACGCTCTCGGAAGCGACCATGTATTCGGCGCCGTTTTCCGTCTGGTGACGGCCGATGATCAGCGGACGGATGCCGTAGGGATCGCGGAAAGCCAACAAGCCGTAACCGGCGATCATCGCCACCACCGCGTAGGCGCCCTGCACCCGCCGATGCACGCCGGACACCGCCTTGAAGATGATCTCGGCATCGACCTGATACTTGGTCGAAGCGGCCTGCAGTTCGTGCGCCAGCACGTTCAACAGCACCTCGGTATCGGAATTGGTGTTCATGTGGCGCAGGTCCTGCAGGAACATGTCCTGCTTCAGCTGCCCGGCGTTGGTCAGGTTGCCGTTGTGCGCCAGCATCAGGCCGAACGGCGAATTGACGTAGAAGGGCTGGGCCTCGGCGGCATTGTCGGCGGAGCCGGCAGTGGGGTAGCGGCAATGGCCGATGCCCCAGTTTCCCAGCAGGCTGCGCATGTTGCGGGTGCGGAAGACATCGCGCACCAGTCCCGAGCCCTTGTGCATGTGGAAACGGCCGGATTCGGCGGTGGCAATGCCTGCCGCATCCTGACCGCGATGCTGCAGCACTTGCAGTCCGTCATAAAGCAACTGGTTGACGGCCGTTGTGGCGACTACTCCGATAATTCCGCACATCGTCTGACCACCTATCTGAAACGTATCCGTTGCGCTACTTGCGGCGGCAACCATGGCTTGGCCGCCACGACTGCGGTTTCCAGCGGCGGCGCCAGCAGCGCCTCGCGCCACCAGTCCCGACGGGGTAGCTCCGTCAAGCCGCCGAGCAGCACGCCCGCCAGCACGATCAGCAGACTGCGCGCGATGCCGAACAGCGTGCCGAGAAACCGATCCACCAAGCCCATTCCTATCATACGCAGGAAGCGCGAAAGCAGGAAGCCCAGCGCCGCGAATAGCAGCAGTGTAACCACGAACACCGCGGCATAACCGGCCACTTGCCGCAGGCTTGCATCGTGCAACCAGACAGACAGGACATCCGCCGCGGGTCCGCCCCACATCCGCGCCGCGAAAAATGCCGCTATCCACCCCAGCAACGCAAATACTTCGCTGACCAGTCCGCGCCACATGCCGAGCAAGGAAGACAAGACGACCACCGTCATGACTGCCCAGTCAAACCCCGTAAACCCCGCGAAACTCATGCTGC
>CAYHXK010000152.1:0-2484 GCA_964360125.1 uncultured Sterolibacterium sp. | reverse complement strand
GCAACGACACCACCGGCAGGAGCTCCCACGGAAAGCTTTTTCAGTCGCGCTTGGGCCATTTCAGCGGTTTCCCGGCTGGCAAACGGCCCCCCACGCACGCGGATCCGCTCGCCCTGCGGGGTTTCGACCTTTTCGGTAAAGGACGGGTAACCGTTTTCCTTGAGCCTGGCTTGCAAGGCCTTGACATTGGCCGGGTCCTTGTAGGCGCCGAGCTGTATCTCCCACTGCTCGCCATTCGGCTGAGCAGCAGCGCGTGCGTTTTCAGGCTTAGGAGTCATGGACGAAGATTTCGCGGCCGGCTTGTCGCTGGACTTTTCCGCTGCCTTGCTCGCAGAGGCTGTTTCCGAAACCGGAACTGCCGGTGCGACCGGAACCGTGGCCTTAGGCAGCTCGGCTTTTGGTTGGGTTAGAGCAGTCGCCTTGCTCTCGGATTGCGCTGCCGGGGTTGCGGCGACCGGAGGCTCCGGGGCAGGCGCTGGAACTGCACTTTTGCTTTGCGTCGGCAACGGCGTGGGCACAGGCCTGTTGGGGACCAGGCGGGACAACGGGGAAGCGGCGCCGGGCTCCTGACTCGGGATGAGAATCTGGATGTCCTGGGTGAGGGGTTGCGGTTCCTGATCCATCACCATCGGCAGCACGATCACCGCCAGCAAAGCCAGCGCAATCGCGCCAACCAGCCTGCGCCGGGCACGCTTCTTGAGATTCAGCGGCTCGTTGCTTAGGGCTGCACCGCTTGGGTCTGCCGCTGTGTTGAATCCTAGGTCTTTTTCCGCCATAGCCATCTTGCCGTTCAAGCCAGTGCGCGCAGGACATCCGCGACAGTGAGGAATGATCCGAAGACAATAATTCTATCATCTTCACCGGCATTCTCCCGTGCATAGAGATACGCTTCCGTGGGTGAGTCGAACAGCAGTGGCGCCTGAATTTCCTGCTGCGCCAGGATGCGCGCCAGTTCGGTGGCGCTGGCCCCCCGCGAGCCGCTCAGCGTACACGGCAACCAGCGCGTGACGCGGCCCGCCAGTGCTCGCACCACGGCGGCGATGTCCTTGTCGCGCAGCATGCCGAACACCGCCCAGGTGTCCGGATGAAAGGCCATGGTTCCGAGGTTGTCGGCCAGCACCCGGGCCGCTTGCGGGTTATGGGCGACATCCAGCACCAGCGTCGGCCGCCCCGGCATTACCTGAAAACGGCCCGGCAGTTCGACTTCGAGCAGGCCGCGGCGGATGTCCTGCATCGCCACCGGCAGTCGCTGCTGCAGCGCGGTCAGGGCTGCCAACGCCGCGCTGGCGTTGTGCAGTTGCGTGGCGCCGCGCAGGCCGGGATAGGCCAGGCCGCTGCGGCGAAGTATGTTTTCGCCCTGGTTTTCGTCTGCGCTATCGCCGGCTTTTTCCGGCTTGCGCATCCAGAACTGCCATTGCCCTTCCTGCCGCAGGTAACCGAAGTCGCGGCCGATCAGGCGCAAATCGGCGCCGATCGCCGCGGCATGCTCAAGCAGGCTTTGCGGCGGCTGGGCATCGGCGCAAACGGCGGGACGGGCGGCGCGATAGATGCCGGCCTTCTCGAAACCGATCTGCTCGCGGGTGGCGCCCAGGTAATCGGTATGATCGATATCGACGCAAGTGACAATGGCGCAATCGGGTTCGTAAATATTGGTGGCGTCGAGCCGGCCGCCCAGACCGACTTCCAGGACGATGACATCGATGCCGGCGGCGGCAAAGCATTCCCAGGCCGCCAGGGTGCCGAATTCGAAGTAGGTCAGCGCCACGTTGCCGCGCGCCGCTTCGACCCGGGCGAAGCTGTCGCAGAGCGCTGCATCCGTTACCGGCATACCGCCGATACGCACGCGTTCGTTGTAGTCGAGCAAATGCGGCGAGGTGTACAAGCCGACGCGGTAGCCGGCACAAGCGAGAATACGCTCCAGCATGGCGCAGGTCGAGCCTTTGCCGTTGGTGCCGGCCACGCTGATGATGGGAACATTCTGCCGCTGATGCAGCGCTTGGCTAACCGCCAGCACGCGTTCCAGACCCAGTTCGATACCCGCCGCGCCCTGCGGATGCTGGGCTTCAAGATGGGCGAGCCAATCGGCTAGAGTCTCAGGCAAGGAGCTTGAAATCAGGATGGGTCGATCAATGCACCGCCGGTACGCGCTGCAACAGTGTCAGCAATGCGGCAAGCTTGTCGCGCAGCTGGCGGCGGTCGACGATCATGTCGATGGCGCCTTTGCCGATCAGGAATTCGGCGCGCTGGAAACCTTCCGGCAGCTTCTCGCGCACCGTCTGCTCGATCACGCGGGGACCGGCGAAGCCGATCAGGGCGCCGGGCTCGGCAATCACCACATCGCCGACGAAAGCAAAGCTTGCCGACACGCCACCCATGGTCGGGTCGGTCAGCAGGGTAATGAAGGGCAGGCGATGCTGCGCCAGCTGGCTCACTGCGGCCGTGGTCTTGGCCATCTGCATCAGCGAGAACAGGCCTTCCTGCATG
>CAYHXK010000151.1:0-6518 GCA_964360125.1 uncultured Sterolibacterium sp. | reverse complement strand
TCCATTTCCGGCATCATGATGTCGAGCAGAACCAGGTCGGGCGGCGCGGCGTCGGCGTACTGGAGCGCCTTGACGCCGCTGTTGGCAAGCTTGACGCGATACTTGTCCTTGAGCAGATTGGCGAGCAGGCCCAGGTTGGTCGGCGTATCGTCCACGACCAGTACCGTGGGGCGCTCCGAATCAAGAGAATTCATTATGGATTATCACCTTGAAAAATGGTCGGGGTGCGCATCACCCGGTACTTATGGCAACAAGGCCAGCGCAGCGTCGAAATCGAAGTTGTCGATAGCGACGGCGATTCGGTCGAAGGTTTGCGGCGGCAAATGGCCGCGAAACTCGGCCTTATGCTCTTCCCACACATCGTTGGCCTCGCTGTCCCCCTCGGCCAGCAGTTGCTTGAGCTGCGGCAGGCACGCAGGTGGACCGGCCCGCTCGGAGCCAACGACAGCAGCCGTGCCGCTTTCTTCGGAAGCGCTCAGCGCCGCCGTCAGTGCCGACAGCAACGGCGCGAACACTGCCTCAAGATCCGCCAGCAGCGTCATGGCCGCATCCTCTTGGCGCGCGTGAGCGGCGCTTTCCAGAGCGGCGGCACTGGCTCCTAAGGCGCCGGCGCCGAACGTCCCGGACAAGCCCTTGAGCGTGTGGGACAGCCGTTCCACCTCGTCCCAACGGCCTTCGACAAGATGTCGGCGCAGGATTTCCGGAGCCTTCGAAAAATCACGAACGAAGTTCACCAGCAGCTTTCGATAAAAACCGATGTCGCCGCCGACGCGCCGCAGTCCGGAGGCGCTATCGAGGCCGGCGATTTCGGGTAGCCTGGCAGTCACCGCACCCGTCGACCCCTCCATATCTGGCGTTGGAGCCGGCGCGGGAGCATTTGGAGAGGCGGCCTTGCAATATTCGGCCAGCGTCGCGTAAAGCTCCTCCGGCTCGATCGGCTTGCTGACATGTCCGTTCATGCACAATGCCTGGCAGCGTTCCCGCTCCTCGACCATGGCGTGGGCGGTCATGGCGACTATCGGCAGTTCCAGAAAGCGCGGGTCGGCCCTGATCCGGCGCGTCGCTTCGTAACCGTCCATCACCGGCATCTGCAAATCCATCAACACCACCGCATAGTGACCAGGAGCGGCGGCATCCAGACGATCCAGGGCTTCCTGGCCGTTGTTGGCGATGTCGACCCGCACACCACGGCTACTCATCAGTTCTTCCGCCAGTTGCTGGTTGATGCGATTGTCTTCGACCAGCAGCACCTGCAATCCGGTGAGGTCAGCCAGAGTGCTTGCACCCGAACCCACACTGACTTCTTCCTGAACGTTGCCGGTCAGGGTATTCAGCAAGGTGCGCAGGGATTCCGGGAGTACCGGCTTGGGCAGGAAATGCTGCACGCCCAAACGTTCGGCGGCTTGGTGCATGCTCTCGGTATCGTAAGCCGACACTAGCACCGCCAGGGGCGCCGGCGAAAGCGCGCTACCGCGTTCCTGTAGCACGCGGAGCAAGGCGCCGCCGTCCATCCCCGGCATGACCCAGTCCACCAGGACCAAGTCGTAGGGACGTCGCTCCTGTTGCGCCCGGTCTATCATGGCGAGCGCCACCTCGCCGCCGTCGGCCGCGTCGATATTGTCGGCGCGGGCCGCGCCGACGCCGAGCGCGCCGAACAGCCCGGTCAGCACCGTGCGCGCCGCGGGTTGGTCGTCCACCACCAGCACGCGCAGGTTTTCCACCCCCGTCAGCACCGGCGCTGTCATCGGCGGCTGGGCCAGCGGAAAACGGGCAGTGAAAATAAAACTCGAACCCTCGCCGGCAACGCTTTCGACCCAGATGTGCCCACCCATCATTTCGGCGAATTTTTTCGAAATGGTCAGGCCCAAGCCCGTGCCCCCGTACTTGCGCGTGGTCGAGCCATCGGCCTGGGTGAACTCCTGGAACAGCCGCCCGACCTGCTCTTCCGACATCCCGATGCCGGTATCGCGCACGATGAAGCGCAGCAGTAGCGCATCCTCCTGCCGCTCCTGTAGGCTCACGGTGAGCTTGATGTAGCCGTGATGGGTGAACTTGATGGCGTTGGAGAGCAGGTTGGTGAGGATCTGCCCCAAACGCAGTGGATCGCCGATCACCGTCCCGGCGTTACCCAGCAGGGAAGGATCGGTCAGGTCGAACAGCAGTTCCACTTCTTGTTCATGGGCGCGCTGGCGCAGCAGCGACAGGGAATTGCCGAGCACATCCTCGAGGCGGAAGCGCACCTGCTCCATGGTCAGCTTGCCGGCCTCTACCTTGGAAAAATCCAGAATGTCGTTGATGATGCCGAGCAGCGAGCGCCCGGCGCCATGGATCTTGTCGACATAGTCGCGCTGGCGTGGCGTGAGGTCGGTTTTCAAGGCCAGGTAAGCCATGCCGATGATGGCGTTCATCGGCGTGCGTATCTCGTGGCTCATGTTGGCCAGGAACATGGATTTGGCGCGGGTCGCCTCTTCGGCCTGGAGTCGGGCCGCCTCCAGTTCCTTCTGCACTTCCTGACGTTGCCGCAGGTCCTCCTGAATGGCTTGCGCCATCTGGTCCTGGGTGTGCCCGAGGGTGGAGAGTTCCTCCACGCTGAACATCTCCGGCGCGCGGGCCGCGTAGTCACCCTGCGCCAGCCGATGCGCGGTGTCGTGGAGTTGCTGGATCGGGGTCAGCACCCTGCGGCGTATCACCTGGAAGGCGACCATCCCCATGACCAGGGCCACGGCCATGTTGCCCAGGGAAAAGAAAATCCAGCGCTGCAGGCTGTGCGCCGCCTGCATCACTTCTTCCCCAGTGCGGCGGTCAGCCAGGCTGACCAGACTTTCCACCGCCGCGGACAAATCGGCGCGCAAGGCGTTGTATTCGTCGCCGTGCACCAGTTTGTTGGCGAAATCGAGATGCGGCGGGCCATCCGAGACAAAGTCTTTCTTCACCGGGTCGTACAGTCCCTGGGTCGCGGCAAAGGCCACCTGCTCGATCTTGGTCATTGCCTCGGTGGCGGCGAGGATTTTTGCCAAGCCCAGCAATTCTTCCGCGCTGAAACCCAGCAACTTCATGCGCTCGGCCAGCGAATGCTCGACGCCCTCGGCGGGAATGAGATGACGGATGCGTCCGGCGACCACCTGATCCCAATAGGTGGGGCTGTCGTATCCCGACGGGGCTGGCTTCTCCCCCTTGCGTATCGCCAGGATGTCGTAATAGTAAAACAGGTAACGCGTTTCGCCGGTGCCGGTGTAGGCGCGCAGCAGGCGAGTTAGATTCTCGGTTTCCTGGCGCAGCGCATAGGTCAGCGCCATGGTTTTTTGACGATGTTCCTGCGTATCCACCACCCTGTTGTGCGCTTGGTGGATCAGCACCAGCAGCAGGCCGTTTGCGCACAGCGCAACAAACACCACCATGAAGAAAAAGGGCGCGGCTTTTTTGAGTTTCATTTCCAGGGCGCGGGAATATGGATTTATATTGATTGATTGTATTCCATTTATTCTTAAAGCATGCACGACTCGTGCAACGTTTACCAACTCTCCGCGTGTCACCACCACCTCGGCCACCATCGGCGTGACCTGGCGCTACAGGTAATAGCAAGCCGTATACGACAGACTACAGCCGCTTTCCCAGGCAGACGGCCTGGGGGTTGCCGGCGTACTTGCCGAAATTCTCGATGCGGGTATAGCCGCGGCGCTCATAGAATGCTACGGCGCGTCGATTCACCAACCGCGTCTCAAGCCACAGCGCAGAGTAGCCGATGCTTTTTGCCTCGGCCTCCAGATATGCCAATACCGCGCTGCCGACTCCTGACGTATCGGGTCTGGCATACATCCGCTTGAGTTCGGCGATACCGTCCTGCAGCGGACGAATCGCTCCGCAGCCGACAGCGCGGCCGTCCATGTCGCGCGCCACGACAAATCGTGCATATTCGCTCCGAACAGCGCCGGGGTCGAAAGAGGATTTCCCGCTGTCGCCCGTGATTCCGGCAAGCGTATCGGAGAGTTCGTCAATCAGAGCCTGCGCGTCGTCGTTTGCGGGGTCTTCAGGGGAGATCGTGTACATGGACGAGGAGACTATCTATCAAACATCAAGCACGGAGTGATTATCTTAAAAGAAATGTTGCGACAGATGTCACGCTAATCCAGTTCGCGCAAACCCAGCGGCGTTTTCAAATAAGCCACCAAACCCGGTGCTACGCCAGTCTCGGCGGGATGAAGCGCTAGCGCATGGTCCAGTCCGAGTACCACCAGCGCCTCGGCGATACGCGCCGGTTCGGCATGGAAGCCTTCGAGCTTCATCAACGTGCAGCCGGCCTCGGGCAGGCCGGAGGCGGGATGCTGCGGCACGCGCCATTCGATCAGGGTCGGGATTAAACCGTCTCCAGGCAAGTGGCCATCGGTTGGCACGGTGATCAGCCATTCGAAGTCGCCGCGCCGCATGGGCATGGCCGCGCCTAGCGGCTCGGGGCAGGCGGCGGATTCCGCCGCGATGTCGTCGCAGCGCGCCACCCAGTGGATCAGCCGCGGCCGCTCGGCCAGGCGCGCCTGCATCTGCGGCGCATCCAGCGCAAACCAGCGCGGCTGCGTGGGCGACGGCGCACTCGGGTCGATGGCGATGAGTTCCAGGGTGAGTTGCGGGCCGAGCCTGAGCAGGCGGTTGTGGGTACCCATCGCCAGGTGCGCGCCGCCGGGCGACAGGCACACGCCGAGATGCGCTGCCAGCCAGCGCGTGCCGGATTCGAGATCGGCGGCAGCGAGCACCAGATGGTCGATGGTCGCCATCGACTCAGCGGAACTCGATGATCGCCTGATCCACCGTCAGGCTGTCGCCGGGCCTGGCCAGCAACTTGGCGACGACGCAATCATGCTCGGCCTTCAGGACGTTCTCCATTTTCATCGCCTCGATCACTGCCAGCCGCTCGCCCGCCTTGACTTCCTGGCCGGGCGCCACGGCGATGTCGGTGAGCAGGCCGGGCATCGGCGACAGCAGGAATCTGGAGAGATCCGGCGGCGCCTTGTGCGGCATCAGCGCCTGCAGGGCGGCGGCATGCGCCGTCAGCACCAGCAGGTCGGCCTGGGTGCCCCAGTGGCACAGCCGATAGCGGAGGCCGACGCGTTCGACCTGCATGCAGATGGCTGCGCCGTTGAGGGTCCCCTGATACAGCGGCTGGCCGAATTGCCACGACGAACGGATCTCGTAACTGTCGCCGGCATGCACCACGTTGCAGCCGCCCGCCACCGGCGTCGCCGACACCGCATGCTGCTGGTCGTTGAGCAACACTACCAAGTCGTCGCCCGGCTGGTATTCGTGGCCCGGCAACTGGCCGTCGATCAGGGCATTGCGTTCCAGATAGCGGCGGTGCACGGCGGCGCCGACGACGATCAGCATGGCCGGGTCGTCGTGCGGCAGGTCGGCGGCGTTGAAGCCTTGCGGATAGACCTCGGCGATCAGGCCGGTGTTGAAGTTGCCCGAGACGAAGCGCGGCTGCTGCAGCAGCGCCGCCTGGAAGGCGATGTTGGAGGATACTCCCCTGATGACGAAGGCATTGAGCGCGTCGCGCATGCGGGCGATGGCCTGCTCGCGCGTGGCGCCATGCACGATCAGCTTGGCGATCAGCGGATCGTAATACATCGAGATCTCGCCGCCTTCATAAACGCCGGTATCGACGCGTACCTGGGTGGCCAACCCCGCCGGTTCCTCCGGCGGCGGCAGATATTTCACCAGCCGGCCGATCGATGGCAGGAAGTTGTGGAACGGGTCCTCGGCATTGATCCGGCATTCCATCGCCCAACCCTTGAGCTGGATGTCGGACTGGCCGAAAGCCAGCTGCTCGCCGTTGGCGACGCGGATCATCTGCTCGACCAAGTCGAGACCGGTGATCAGTTCGGTGACCGGATGCTCGACTTGCAGGCGCGTGTTCATTTCGAGGAAATAGAACGAGCGGTCCTTGCCGACCACGAACTCGACGGTGCCGGCGCTCTGGTACTGCACCGCGCGGGCCAGCGCCACCGCCTGTTCGCCCATGGCCCGGCGGGTGGCCTGGTCGAGGAAGGAACTGGGCGCCTCCTCGACCACTTTCTGGTGGCGGCGCTGCAACGAACACTCGCGTTCCCACAGATAGACGATGTTTCCGTGGCTGTCGCCGAGCACCTGGATTTCGATGTGGCGCGGTTCCTCGATGAACTTCTCGATGAACACCCGGTCGTCGCCGAAGCTGTTCCTCGCCTCGTTGCGGCAGCTCTGGAAACCCTCGCGCGCCTCGCCGTCGTTCCAGGCGACGCGCAGGCCCTTGCCGCCGCCGCCGGCGGAGGCCTTGATCATCACCGGGTAGCCGATATCCGCGGCGATCTGCACCGCCAGTTCGGCATCCTCGATGACATCCGTATAGCCGGGAATGGTGCTGACCTTGGCCGCCATGGCCAGCTTCTTCGAAGCGATCTTGTCGCCCATCGCCTCCATGGCGTGCGGCCGCGGCCCGATGAAGACGATCCCGGCCTGTTCCAGGGCGGCGCAGAACTGCGCATTCTCGGAGA
>CAYHXK010000150.1:0-6555 GCA_964360125.1 uncultured Sterolibacterium sp. | reverse complement strand
GCGGCGGCAGCATCAGCACCGTCTCGCGCGCGGTGGTGGTGCTGGGCATCGACGCGGTGCGCAATATCGCCATCACCGTGCTGCTGTTCGAGCACTTGCAGAACAAGGCCAATGCCGCCCTGCTCAAGGAGGAATTTTTGCGTGCCAACCTCTCCGCCCTGCTGGCGCGCGAGATCGGCCTTAAGATGCAGTTGCGCGAAACCGAGGAAGCCTACATCTGCGCAATGTTCCACGGCCTTGGCCATCTGCTGGCACAGTACTATTTTCCCGAGGAGATCGAGGAAGTCCGCAAGCTGATGGCGCTGAAAGAATGCAGCGAGGAAGCTGCCGTGAGGCAGGTGCTGGGACTCTCCTTAGAGGAACTGGGCATCGGCATCGCGCGTAGTTGGGGTTTCCCGAGCTCCATCATCAACAGCATGCGGCGCATTCCGGCCGGCCCGGTGTCCAAGCCTGCCACCCGCGACGAGATGCTACGCCTGGCGGCGGGAATCGCCAACGAGTTGTGCGAGGCCATCGCGGATACGCTCCCCGCGGAACGGCACCAGGCGATGCGGCGCATCGCCGTCCGTTATGCAAACGGCGTCCAGTTTCCCCAGGGACAGCTGCAAGCGACGCTGGACAAGAGCTTTGACGAACTCGGCGGAGTCGCGGCGATCCTCCGCATGAATCTCAAACAGAGTCCGCTCGCACGCAAAATCAATGCATGGTCGAAGGGGAGGGTGCTCGCCGAAGCAGGCGCGCAGGGAGAAGGCACGGACCTGGACAAGGAAATGGCGAAAACCGTGCTGACCGATACCGTGCTCGGCGAAGCCACGCAGACGCCAGCCGACGGAGGTCCCGCCGTGGCCGTGCCGGACGAGGCCTGCGTGATCCTGTCCGCCGGCATCCAGGACATCAGCAATTCGCTGGTCGAGGATTTTTCCCTCAACGACCTGTTGCGCATCACACTCGAGACCATGTACCGGGGCATGGGTTTCAAGCGGGTACTCTTCTGTCTGCGCGAACCGAAGAGCGGCCAGATGGTCGGGCGTTTCGGTTTTGGGCCTGCCACCGGCGAGATCTTGCCGCATTTCCGCTTTCCTCTGGGCGGCACGACCGACGTGTTCGGAGTCGCCGTCTCCAGAGGCGTCGATATCCTCATCAATGACATCAACGATACAGGGATCCGGGAACGTATTCCCGACTGGTATCGTCAGTATGTACCGGGCGAGACCTTCGTCCTGTTTCCCCTGAGGCTCAAGGGCGTATCGGTGGGGTTGATTTACTGCGACAAAGACCATGCCGGCGAAATCGTCATTCCGCCGCGCGAGCTGTCGCTGCTCAAGACCTTGCGCAACCAGGCGCTGCTGGCGCTCAAGCAGGCAGGGTGAGATTGGCCAGGCTTAACAAACCCCGCGATATCTGCTAACTTGCGCGCTGTTCAGCATTCCTATACCCATCCCCTATCGCATGCCTCAGCACATCGGTCGTTTTGAAATCCTGCGCGAACTCGGTCGCGGCGCGCAGAGTGTCGTTTACCTTTGCAACGATCCGCATTTGCAGCGCGAAGTGGCGATCAAGACCCTGCATTTCGCCGAGGCGGATCGGCGCGACAGCCAGTCCTTGCTGGCCGAGGCGCGCACCGTCAGCAAACTGCGCCATCCCAACATCGTGCCGATCTTCGAGGCCGGCGAGCAGGAGGGCGACCCCTACCTGGTGTTCGAATACGTCGAGGGCGGCAACCTTGCCCAGTTGCTGAAGGAAAAGCCCTTGTCCCCGGTGCATGCGGCGGAGATCGCCGTTGCCGTGCTCGACGCGCTTGGCCAAGCCCATGCACAGGGCATCATCCACCGCGATCTGAAACCCTCCAACATCCTGATCGACGCCAAGGGAACGCCGCGCGTGATGGATTTCGGGATTGCCGTGCGGGTTACCGAGGTCCAGGCGACGCAGGAAGATGGATTGATGGGATCGCCGCCCTACATGGCGCCGGAATACGTCAAAACCCGCACCATCAACGTCAGGACCGATCTCTACGCGGTCGGCCTGATCCTGCTGGAAATGCTGACCGGGCGCCGTGCCATGCAGGCGGAGAACATCCAGCAGATGCTGGCGCGCATCGTCGGCGAGCCGGTGCAGTTGCCCGCGGAGAGCACTATCGACGAGCGCCTGGGCGGGATTATCCTGAAGGCCGTGGCGGCGGATGCGGAACTGCGCTACGCCAGCGCCCAACAGATGCAGCAGGCCCTGGCGGCTTATCTGGATTCCGGCGCGTCGCAGGCGGCGCCCGATACCGCCGCGAGCGAAGCCAAGAAAAAGAGCACGCTGGATTTTCTGTTGCGGCGGATGCGGCACAAGTCGGATTTTCCGGCGCTGTCGGACTCCGTTTTGTCGATCAACAAGCTCACCGATACCGACAAGGAAAGCATCAACAAGCTTTCCATCACCATCCTCAAGGACTTTTCGCTGACCAACAAGATCTTGCGCCTGGTTAACTCGGCTTTCTACGGTCAGGCCGGCGGCGGCAGCATCAGCACCGTCTCGCGCGCGGTGGTGGTGCTGGGCATCGACGCCATTCGCAATATCGCCATCACCGTGCTGTTGTTCGAGCACTTGCAGAACAAGGCGAACGCTACGCTTCTCAAGGAAGCATTCCTGCGCGCCAATCTCTCCGGCTTGCTGGCGCGCGACCTGAGCAAGAAACTGTTGCCGCGCGAACCTGAAGAAGCTTTTATCTGCGCGTTGTTTCACGGCCTTGGCCACCTCCTGGCACAGTTCTATTTTCCCGAGGAAGTCGAGGAAGTGCGCAAGCTGATGGCGCAGAAAGAATGCATCGAGGAGGTTGCCGTCAGACAGGTGCTGGGACTCTCCTTCGAGGAACTGGGTATCGGCATCGCACTCAGTTGGGGTTTCCCGGTTTCCATTGTGAACAGCATGCGGCGCTTGCCGCAAGGGTCGGTACGCAAGCCTGTCACCCGCGAAGAATCGTTGCGCGTGGTGTCGGGAATTTCCAATGAGTTATGCGAAGTCATTGCGGATACGTCGCCAGAGGACCGGCAAAAGAAGATGGCGCTGCTTACCCAGCGCTACTCCCCCAGTATCCAATTCTCCAAGGGGCAATTGCAGGAAACCCTGGACAGAGCCTTCTCTGACCTCGCCCAGGTCGCCGCGATACTCCATGTGAATCTCAAGCAAAGTCCGTTTGCCCGCCAAGTTAAAGCCTGGTCCGGAGAGAAGCAGGCACTTGAGCCCAAGGAAGGAGTTCATCCCACGGGTCTCGACATGGATCTGGCGAATACCGTGCTGAATGACACCTTGGTTGAGAGGGATGCCGACAATGTCAGTGAAGAAAATATGGACACGGCCATGCCGGAGGATGCGCAAGTCATTCTTACCGCCGGCATTCAGGACATCAGCAATTCACTGGTGGAAAACTTCTCCCTCAACGATGTCCTGCGCATCACGCTTGAAACCATGTATCGGGCGATTGGATTCAAGCGCGTCATATTCTGCCTGCGCGACCCGAAGACCAACCAGATGGTTGGACGATTCGGCTTCGGCCCCGCGACCAGCGAAATCGTCAATCATTTTCGTTTCCCGCTTGGCAGCGGAGCGGACGTATTCCGTGTGGTCGTCAACAAGGGTGTGGATATCATCATTTCCGACATCAACGATCCTAAAATCCAGGAACGCATACCGCAATGGTATCGCCACTACGTTCCGGCCGATACTTTCGTCCTGTTCCCCCTGATGCTCAAGGGCGCTCCAGTAGGAGTGATTTACTGCGACAAGGACAAGGCGGGTCAGATCGTCATACCACCCAAGGAACTGTCGCTGCTCAAGACCCTTCGAAATCAAGCCTTGCTGGCGCTTAAGCAGGCGGGGTGAGATGGGCTAGCAGCATCTGCATGCCCCACAGCGTCAGCATGCCGATACTGACTGTGGCCAGGGTGCTGCGGGTGCGAAAGGCGACGACGAAAGCGATCAACGCGGCAATCAGGCGCGGCCAGTCGAGCATCGGCAGGCTGCCGACAGAAGCAGGAAAAACCTGTGGCGCGATGATGGCGGCAAGGATGGCCGGTGGCACGTAGGCCAGCGTTTTTCGCAGCAAAGACGGCAGCTCGAGGTGCGCCAGCAGGCCGATGAAGGATAGCCGGGTGGCAAATGTGACCAGTGCCAGGGCTAGGATAATCGACCAGACGAGCGTGGCGTCCATAATTTCTCCAGCAATTGTGCGGCGGCCGCGCCGGCCAGCGCCGCAGCCATCAGATTGAGCTTGAACGGCAACTGCGGCGCCAATGCCACGGCGCCGCCAACCATTGCGGCAATGCGCATCGGGCGATCGCCGAGCAGCGGTACCAGCAGGGCGATGAAGGTCAGGGCGACGACGAAATCCATCGACCAGCTTGCCGGAATGAAACTGCCGAGAAGTATTCCTGCGATACTCGCCGCTTGCCAGAACAACCATACCGTCAGCGACAGGCCGAGGTAGAACCAGACGGTTTCGCGCTGTTCGCGGCCATCGGCCAGACGGCCGAGCGTGGAGGCAAATGCCTGGTCGGTGAGCAGGTAGGCGCTCAGCCAGCGGCCGAAGCGCGAACACTCGCGAAAATGCGGCGCCAGAGCGGCGCTGTACATCATGAAGCGCAGGTTTACCACCCCTCCGGTGAGCACGATGACCCAGGCCGGCGCGCCGCCGGCGAGGAGTTGCGTGACGACGATTTGCGATGAACCGGCGAATACCATCCACGATAGCGCCCAGGCCTGGGCGAAGCTCAAGCCGATACTGGCGGCACTGGCCCCGCATATCACTCCGAAAGGGATGACCGCCATCAGCAGCGGCAAGCCGCTGCGGGCGCCTGCGAGCAAAGCGAGCCGTGGCGGTAAAGAAACAGTGAGCGGGGGTGTCGCCATAAGTCCCGGCATCATACAATGGCGATCTTTCAGCAGGCGCCGAAATTAGCCATGACTTTGTCTATATTGTATTTATGCCGATTTTCCCTTTCGTCCTTCGGCGATGTTAGGTACCAGCCATAGCAGCAATGAGTAAAGCTTTCATCAAGGACGGCGACGCCGCGGAAGACGAGGAATTCGTCGGATTGCCGGCCTTGCCCCCGGGCAGCAATAATTACATGACCGCCATCGGTCATGCGCGCCTGCGCGCCGAGTTCGAGCAGTTGGTCAAGGTCGAGCGTCCGGCGCTGGTACAGGTCGTCTCCTGGGCTGCCGGGAATGGCGACCGTTCCGAGAACGGCGACTACATCTACGGCAAGAAGCGCCTGCGCGAGATCGACCGGCGCATCCGCTTCCTGACCAAGCGGCTGGAGATCGCCGAGGTGGCGGACCCGAGCGTCCATCACGGCAGCGACCAGGTCTTCTTTGGCGCCACCGTCACTTACGCTGACCAGGCCGGCACGGAGCGCACCATCACCATCCTGGGTATCGATGAGGCGGACAGCTTGCAGGCGCAGGTGAGCTGGATCTCGCCGATTGCGCGTGCGCTGCTCAAGGCCCACGAGGGCGATGTGGTCAAGGTGGTTACGCCGCTGGGCGTGGATGAGGTCGAGGTGCTGGCCGTACGTTACCCGGCTCCGGCCGCTGGCTGAGGCCGGAGGCGAGGTTCAGGGGGTGTTCTTGCTGCGTTCGGCGCTCAGCACCGAAGGGGTGCGCCGCAGATTGCGCAGCGCGGCGTCCAGATGCGTGCGGTCACGCACCCCGATGACGAAATGCAGATCGGTGGTTTCCTGTGCCGCTTCCTGTCCCATGTCGATGTGGGTGATGTCCGCCTCCGAGGCTGCCAAGGCAGAGGCGACGCGCGCCAGCACACCCTGGCCATTGGTGACGGTGACCACGATGCCGGTTTCGAAGGTGCGCACCGGTTCATCCGACCAGTCGACGCTGATGAAGCGCTCGCTGTCCTTGTTGCGCAACTTGCGGGCCACGGCGCAGTCTTCGGCGTGGACCACCAGGCCTTCGCCGCGTCCCAGGTAGCCGAGGATGCTGTCGCCCGGTATGGGGCGGCAGCAGGGGGCGAACTGGACCGATGCGTTCTCGCTGCCGTCAATGGTCACCTCGCCCTGCATGGTGGATTCGTGGGCGGTGAAGCGCTCACGCGTGAGCAGCAGGGCATCGGGTTTCTCACCGGTTTCAGCCAGCAGGGCCACCATGCGCTTGGCCACGATGGAGGCGATGCGCTTGCCCAGGCCGACGTCGGTGAGCAGCTCCGCGCGGCTGCGGTTGCCGGTGAAGCGCAGCAGCTTGTCCCACAGGCCGGATCGGGCGGCCGCATCGTCATCGGTGGGGAATTTCTCGATGCCCTCGGCACGCAGGGCCTGCAATAGCAGTTTTTCGCCCAGCGCCTCGGACTCGGCCTGGGCCATGGTCTTGAGGTGGTGCCGGATCTTGGAGCGGGCACGCCCGGTGCGCACGAAGCTCAGCCAGGCCGGGTTGGGCGTGGAAACCGGTGCCGTGACGACTTCGACCACATCGCCGCTTTTCAACTCGGTGCGCAGCGGCACCTGTTCGCCATTGATGCGTGCCGCCATGGTGCGGTCGCCGATGTCGCTGTGGATGGCA
>CAYHXK010000149.1:0-6588 GCA_964360125.1 uncultured Sterolibacterium sp. | reverse complement strand
GATCCGTTGTCGACCAGCAAGATCAGGAAAAATCGTCGTTTAGCATGATCTATCTACAACTGAATCGCGCTGCCGATAGTCCACGATTGATACTGAAAGCATGCATGGCGAGAAAAACGTTGCCAGCGATAGGTACCGATAGATCCTGAAGGGTACGCGCGCTGGACCGTCGATAGGTTTCGATAGTAGGCGATAGATACTGAATGCTAATTATGGGTATCAGAGACAAATGACGGTAAATTTGACGGTAGAAATTCCATGCGCAGAAAAAAATACTATGTACAACCATTGGTTACATGCGCCGTTGATGATCGAGTGGGAATAATCGATTCAAGAAATTGGCTGCTTTATCGATCAGGAGATGTATCATTGAGGCAGTTCTTACATCTATGTTATGAATGCGTTAAGGAAACACTGATTAAGTACGATTTAGTCATTGCGAGTGAAGCGAAGCAATCCAATAAGCGTTCAGAATTAACGGCCTGTGGATCGCCACGCCCCTTTAGGGCTCGCGATGACGGGAGCCCGAAGGGCGGGGTCACCCGAAGAGGTGACGGACTTATTCAGAGGTTCCTTAATGATTGCGGAGGTATTTGATGAGTAGCAGACTGCTTGTCGTCATGGTCGGCGTCCTGCTCACATTTGTTACAGGCGTATACGCTCAGCAGCCTTCAAACGGCAATGCTTCGCCGGCCACGGCTGCATCTACATCTACGTCCAATGACCCTGCCGAGGAGCCGGGCGCAGGTGCATTTACGCTCCAGGGCGCCGCAGTCGAAAGCGCTCGCAATGTTTCACGCCAGAGCGCCGTCTTGGCCCCGTACGAACTCCCCGGGACCGGCATTGGTGGCGGAGAAGGTTCCGCCCAGACCATACTCACTGCGCCATCGCCCGGGCAAGGTGCGCCGATCCGCACTGAAAGCGGTATCCTCTTCTACCCCTCGGTTTTTTTCGGCTTCGGTTACAACGACAATGTGCTAAGTTCCAAGTTCGACAAGCTTGGCTCCAGCCTGATCAACGTTTCACCGCAAGTGATGGCCGAATTGAAGCGTCGCGGCGACCGTTACACCGCCCTGTTCGTTGCAAACCATACCAGCTACAGTGATAGCAGCAACGATAATTACACCAACTACGAAACCTGGGTCGCCGGCGACAACTATTTTACGGCGCGCGCGCGCATGGGTTGGACATTGGGCCAAGTCAGCGCCTCCGATCCTCGCGGCGCCTCCTTGCGTGCGACTTCCACTTCGCCGGATCACTGGAACGCGCCCACGCTGCGTGGTCGATTTATCTATGGCGCTCCCGAGGCGGCCGGCCGTATTGAGGTCGATGCCGATACCAGGCATAAACGCTACGACAATAACCGCGCGATTACTGAGATTGCCGACCGCAACGAAAATGGACTGGCCGGCCGCTTCTTCTATCGCCTGGGCTCGCGCAGCCTGGCGCTGGTGGAAATGAGCAATCGTGTGTTCGACTACCCTTCCGCCGCGGCTAGCGACGACAACACCGACCGTCGTCTCTATGTTGGTTACACCTGGGAGGCGAGCGCCGCTACCACCGGCATCGTCAAGGTCGGTCGCATGACCAAGCGCTTCGACCAGCCTGGCCATGATCAGTATTCCGGCAGCGCGTGGGAAGCCACTGTGCGCTGGCTGCCGCGCACCTATAGCGCATTTGAGTTCATGTCGGCGAAATTGGCGGAAGATCCTTCAGGTCTCGGTAAATATCTCTTGAACACCAGGAATGGCATATCCTGGAAACATCAATGGTCGAAAAGTTTTACCACCGTGGCTTCGACAAATCTGAACAGAACAATCTACGCCGGTACCAGCCGTACAGACGATGTCCTCGGCATTTCCGTGACCGCGAACTATAATTTCCGGCGTTGGCTGACTACCGGTGTCGATTTTTCCAATACAAACCTTCAGTCGTCGGATACCGCTGCGGAATGGAAACGCAAGGTGATAATGTTTACCGCGACCTTCACGCTGTAATTGCGATCGCCTAGATGAAAACGACATGATGTCGGGAGGCTGTATTGGGTTTCAATTCGGTAGCTTTGGGAGACTCCTTGATGTGCCAGGAAGATACAACAGATACTTTCCTTGCCATGAGGGCACTGGCATGCGTCGGGGTTATCGTTCCGCAGTTGTTGCGAGTTTTGGTCATTTGCCTGTTGCTGAGTATTCCTGCTCTCGCCCAGGAGAAATCCGCGCCTGAGGTTGTACGCTCTTCTGGAGCCCAGAATCCCATCCTGTTTGCCGATGTTGCCTCGCTGCTGTCTACCTATAAACTGGCGGCCGGTGACGTAATTTCGATTCGTGTTTTCGGCGAGGACGATCTCAGCCGCGAAAAAATCCGCCTTTCCGACGCCGGCACCATTCCTTATCCCGCGCTGGGTGAATTGAAGGCGCTTGGGCTCACCATAGGCGAACTGGAGCGGACCATTACCCAGGGCCTCAAGGCCGGCTATCTGGTCAATCCTCGCGTCTCGGTGCAAATCGATGAGTATCGGCCGTTCTTTATCAATGGTATGGTGGAAAGACCGGGCAGTTATCCTTTCCAGCCAGGACTTACGGTACTCAAGGCCAGTTCGCTCGCAGGCGGCTTCAAGGAGCGCGCATCGTTCGGCAAGATTTCCATCATTCGAGAAGGCAATGTCAAGGCCGGGGCGCTGAAGGCCGACCTTGATTCACTGGTGTATCCGGGCGATACGGTATTCATCGACGAAAGTTTTTTTTAGCCGGATTGCTGTCGGAATTGGTCGACCGCAACTGACCATTTCTCATTTTTTGTAAGCCATTCAATATCATGCCTGAAACTTCGAATCTAAAAGCGGATCAACATGTCCCGATCTTTCTGCATGATCCATCCGAATTGCTCAATCAGCTGGATTTTGTTGAATACTGGCGCGTCATCTGCAACCGCAAGTGGGCGATTGCCGCTTTCACTGCCGCCATTACCCTGCTGGCTGCGGTTGTCGTCATGGTCACGACGCCGATCTATAGCACGACTGCCACCATCCTGATCGAGCCCAATAAACAGAAAATTGTATCCAACGTCGAGGATGTTTATAACGCCTTCGGCGCCAGCCGCGAGCACTACCAAACCCAGGTCGAAATTCTCAAGTCACGCGAAGTTGCGCTCAAGGCGGTGGCAAAGCTCCAGCTATACAATCATCCGGACTACGATCCGCGCCAGCCGAAAAAAGGCCTTGCCGCACTCCTCGAGTGGCTTGGTTTCTCTACAGCCAAGGGGCCGGAGGAATGGAACGATTTGACGCTTGCCGAGGCCGTTGTCGGGCGTTTCAGAGGTGGCGCGACTATCGAACCGGTGCGTCTTAGCCAGTTAGTGAAGATCAGCTTCGAGTCGTCCGACCCGGAACTCGCCATGCGTGCGGCCAATGCCATCGTAGCCGCCTACATCGAAAACGATCTCGATACCCGCTACCAGATGACGCGCGACGCTTCGGTGTGGCTGCAGAGCAGACTTGCCTCGCTCAAGGAAAAGCTTTTACAGTCCGAGGAAGCGCTCCAGTCCTACCGCGAAAAGAGGGGCATTGCCGACGTCAAGGGGCAAGCGCAAAGCGGTGCAGCCGCAGGCTTGCAGCAAATCACCTTTCAATTGGTGCAGGCCCGGGTGCGGCGCACCGAAGCGGAAAATGCCTTTAAACTGATCAAGAATGCCACCGAAACAGGCGCCCTTGACTCCCTCCCCAGCGTGCAGCGGAGCCCCATCGTGGCCGAGGCCAAGCGTCAGGAGTCCGATGCCGATCGCAAGATGTCGGAAATTTCCTTGCGCTATGGCAAGTCCCACCCCAAGTACGTGCAGGCAGCGGGCGAGCTTGCGACCGCGCGTGAAAACGTCAAGCGCCAGATCGATGTCGTCGTTGCCGGCGTGGCTCAGGAACTTGAGGCCGCACGCGGCACCGAACGCGCCCTGGAGGCCACGCTGGAGACTGCGCGTAGCTCCATCGTCCAGCTCAATCGTCAGGAGTTCGGCCTCACCGTGCTCGAGCGCGAAGCCGAGTCCAACCGCCAGTTGTATGAAATGTTCATCAAGCGCGGCAAGGAAACCAATGTCGCCGGAGACCTGCAAACGACGATAGCCCGCGTGATCGATTCCGCCAAGCCGCCAGGAAGTCCGGTGCGCCCCAAACGGTTACAGACAGTGGTCATTGCGCTGGTACTGAGCGCTCTCTTTGGCATCATGATAGTGCTCATGCTCGATAGGCTCGACAACACGCTGAAGTCTACTGAAGACGTCGAAGTCCGCCTCAAGCAACCACTGCTCGCTGCTTTGCCCAAGCTCAAACCGGAGGAAATGGAGCGTACCGCCAGCGGTGCGCAAACTTACCTTGCAGCACCGAATTCACTGTACTCCGAGACGATTCGTTCCGCGCGCACCGGTGTGCTGTTGTCTTCGGTGGATAGCGCCAAGCGGGTGTTGCTGGTGACCTCCAGCATATCCGGCGAGGGCAAGACCACCTTCTCGGTCAATCTCGCCCTGGCGCATGCCAGCACCAAGAAAACCCTGCTGATCGACGCCGACATGCGTCGTCCCTCGGTCGGCAAAACCTTTGGCCTCGAGCCTTCAGCCGCGGGACTCTCCGACTTGGTTGCCGGTACCGCCAAGTTTTCCGATTGCCTGCACCGCTTGAAGGACACTAACCTGGTGATCATTGCCTGCGGCCCGATTCCCCCAAACCCGCTGGAATTGCTGCACTCGGAAAGGTTCAAGCAAACGATCAAGATGCTGACCGAACATTTCGACATCATCGTGATCGATTCGCCGCCGGTTGAGATGGTCAGCGACGCGCTCGTCATTGCCATGGAGGTTTCCGGAATCCTGTTTATGGTTCAGGCCATGTCTACTCCGGTGCCGTTGGCACGCAAGGCGATTCAGCGCCTGCGCCGCTCCGGCGGTAACATCATGGGCGTAGTGCTCAACGCGCTGGATTTCGACAAAGCGGGAAAATATTACGGGGAGTACCACGGCTACGACAAGAAATACAGCGTTGATGGCTACAGCGGTGGTTACGGCGCTAACTACGGCGCTAATTACGGCGCGGTACCAGCCAGCCCGGACCTCAAGAGGCCAAGGCCCGATGTCGCGAAATCTGCGCAACCCAGCGCCAGCACCACGGCTCCCGATCCTGGTCAGGACAAGAACCACACATGATCGACCTGCACTGTCATTTTTTGCCGGGTATCGACGACGGTCCCGCTACTCTGGTTGAAGCGCTGGATCTGGCGCGCGCTGCAGTTGCGGACGGGATTCGGCTTTCGGTGCTCACCGCGCACGTGCACCCCGAGCGCTGGTCCAACTGCCGTCCTAGTCTTGAAGTCGCTATCGCCCTGTATGCGGCCGCCCTCGCGGAAGCCGGCATTCCGTTGCAATTGCGCCTCGGCGCCGAAGTGCGCTTGATCCCCGAGCTGATCGAGATGATAGCGGACGACATGGCGCCTTTTATCGGTGAACTCGATGGCTTTCGCGTCCTGCTGCTCGAGTTTCCGCATTCCATGATCCCGTTCGGCGCAGACAAGCTGGCGACTGCGCTGTTGCGGTTAAAGGTGCGGCCCCTGATTGCCCACCCCGAACGCAATAAGATGATCATGCGGCGCCCGGACCGCATCCGTCCTTTTATCGATCTCGGATGCTGGCTGCAACTCACTTCAGGTTCTCTGACCGGTCGCTTTGGCGCTGCCGCCGAGACAGCAGCCTGGCAATTGCTCGATACCGGCGCCACCTGCGTCCTGGCCACCGATGCCCACAATCTCCCGCATCGTCCGCCTCTGCTGAAGGAAGGTCATGCCGCCGTCAGTCGACGCCTCGGTGTCGAGCGTGCCGACTTCATGGTGCGGCGCCTGCCGGCCAGAATAGTCGGCATTGATGACCCAGCGGAAAACATCGACGATACGCTGGCCGCATGATCCCGGCTCGAAGAACCATGGCATTCTCGCTGGCCGCATTTCTGCTCGTCGGCGCCGGTCTTTCGATGGTGTATGGATTGCCCGCGGCGCTGGCCGATGCGCGCTCGCTGGCGGCGCGCCTCCAAGTTGACGCCTGGCGCGAGGGCGCTCCCTCCAAGAATGGCGTCGAACAGCGCTGGATCAGCGTCCGCGACCAATTACTTGCCGCCCTTGCCATCGCTCCGGAGAATCCGCAATTTCACAGTGACCTTGGCTACCTGCACGCGCTGCGCGGATTGCAGGTTCCCGCGGCAAAACAATACACCGCCATGGCCGAACTGCGCCAGTCGCTGCTTGCCGTTGCCGTTGAGTACTACCGCAACGCCGCCGTGTTGCGGCCCATGTTTCCGTATGGATGGGCGCATCTCGCGCTGGTCAAGCACTATATTAACCAGGATGATGCCGAGCTCTGGTCTGCCTATGACAAAACCTACGCCTACGGTCGCAACGAACCCTCGATGCAACGCATACTGGCCGAAATCGCCTTTGCCCGCTGGACGAATCTCAACCGCCAAAGGCGCACAGCCCTGCTGGATATCGTGCGCGACAACCCGCCCAGACTGAACCAGCCTCTGCTGGTTCTCGCCGCCTTCTACAACATCGATTTGCAGCC